>DATGCY010000196.1:0-2722 GCA_035311385.1 Candidatus Methylomirabilota bacterium | reverse complement strand
CAGTTACAGTGCCCGGCCTGAAGTGAGCTGTCCAACAACCACGACCCGCTCAGCGCGGGACTACGCGGTCCCCCTCAACCTCCGCGCGAGCCGGACGGGCCATGAGCTCGGCGACCGCCGACTGGACGTCGAGTTCGGCGTCGAGCACGCGGGCCAGCGCCACCGTGATGGGCATGTACACGCCCTCCCGCTCGGCCACAGTGCGTACGATGCGTGTGGTCCGGACGCCCTCGGCCACCATGCCGAGCTCGCGAAGGATGTCGGCGAGGAGGCGGCCCTGCGCCAGAGCGAGGCCCACGCGATAGTTGCGCGAGTGCGTGGAGGCGCAAGTGGCCACGAGATCGCCCATTCCGACGAGGCCAGCCAGCGTCAGGAGCCGCGCGCCCCGGTGGACCGCGAAGCGGCCGATCTCCGCCATTCCGCGGGTCATCAGCAGACTCCGCGCGTTCTCGCCCAGCCCGAGCCCGGTGATGGCCCCGGACGCGATCGCGATGATGTTCTTGAGCGCCCCCCCGAGCTCGACCCCAATCACGTCATCGTTGGCGTACACCCGAAAGCGGGGCCCAGTCAGAGCCCCCTGAGCGACGCCGATGACCTCCGGATAGTCGCTTGCCACGACCGTGGCGGCCGGCAGTCCCGCCAAGATCTCCGGGGCAATGTTGGGACCGCTCAGGACCCCGAGCTTCCGGATCGCCGTTTCCTCGCGCACGACCCGGGACACGGTCCATCCCGTCCCCTCCTCGAGCCCCTTGATCGCGTGCACGACGATCTGATCGGCTAGCACCACCCCGCCGAGCTCCCGGATCACCGCGCGAGCGGCGGCCGACGGCACGACCACCAGCACAAGGCGTGCACCCAGCACGGCGGCCGCCAGGTCGTTCGTGGGCTCGATGCTGGGGGCAAGCGCGACTGGGCCGGTGTAGCGACCGTTGGTCCGATGCTCGCGGATCTCGCGCACGGTGTCATGGTCGCGCATCCAGAAGCGCACGCGGCCGCCGGCCTGAGCACAGAGGTGCGCCAGGGTCGTGCCCCAGCTCCCACCTCCGAGCACGGCGATCTCGAGCGGGGGCCCCGGGTTCACCGGCGGTTCCCTTTACGCGGCCGCGGCTCGAGGAAGGCCGGGGAGTCCAGGCCATAGCCGGCGAGCCGGTTCCGGTAGTAGTAGACGAGCGCCGGTTGACGGACGTAGATGCGATCGCCCCGGCGCTCGACCGGCGGGGGCGCATGATAGAAGCCGAGCGCCCGCTCGGCGGCCGCCACAATGCGGTCCGCGTCCCCGTCCAGATCGGGCGAGGCCTCCAGTTGGCCGGCCTGTCTTTTCTGCCGGACGACGCCGAGCAACCGCTCCGTCCGCGCCATGATATCCGCCGCGTCCAGCCCGTCGGTGACGCGACGCGAGCGCAGCATGCGATAGAGGTCGCGCTCACCCGACTGCTCCGCGAGTGCCTGCATGATGGCGAAGCACGTGAGGTGCGTGGGCAGGACTGCGTTATTCCGGTGGAAACCCTCGATGATGGCCGTCCCGAGCTCTCGCGTGTACTGCCGGTCGCGCGCGGGGTCCAGCACTGGGTGCCCATCCGTGCCGACAACGTACCGACGCGCGTCGATCACCCGGCCGTGGGGGTCGCAGGACCGTCCTTCGTCGTCGACCGTGTTTCCGAACGGATCCAGCGCACGCCCAAATCGGACGTGGATTTGGCCCTCCATGTTGAGCAGCGTGGTGACGAACTGCGCCACGCGCGCAGGTCGACTGACCTCATCGTCGTCGATGATGTACCGACTCTGGCCCTCGTCCCGCAGGTAGTCATCGATCAGCGTCTCCGCCTCGAGGACGACGTGATAGCTGATCGTCGTGGGGACGATGAAGAGATCCGGGCGCTCGGAGTGGGCCTTGAGATTCAGGATGTAGGCTTCGAGCCCCGTGCCCAGGAGGCCGAGTTTGAGCTCCTGCTCGATGGCGCCGGAGCGCGAGCGCGTGCCGCCCGGGAAAAAAATGTTGCTGAGTCCCCGCGTGAGGGTGGCGACGCAGTAATTCTTTAGCGTGCGCTTGTAGAGCTGCTCGGCCTTGAGTCGGTCGACCTTGTAGGTGCCGAGATGCTTCAGGAAGAAACCGAGGATAGGGTTCGCGAACAGGTTCTTGCCCGCCCCATAGACGAACCGTGCGATACCGACCCGCTGCAGCGCGTACCCTATCACGAGCGAATCCATGTGCGAGGCATGCGTCGGCGTGCAAATGAGCGTACCGGTCCGGGCGAGGCGTGCGACCTGATCGACCGCCCCACCGATGACCAACCGCCGGTCGAGATCCTCGCGCTTGAGACCTTCGAGAAGGAGGCGTGGGAGCGATGTGGCTGAGAGGAGGAGGGAGAGAAAGCCGGGCGCCAGCCAGGAGGCCAGGGCGAACATTCGCGGGTTGAAGTCCCCGCCGATCTCCGACGCGTAGTGCTCGCAGAGCGCGTAGGTCGCGGCCTCGAGTCGAGCCGGGTCCCGGGACTGTATCGCCTCGCGCGCCCAGTCGACGACGCGTGCCTCCGCGTCGTCCAGCGGACGCACCCGAGCGCGTCGCTCCGCGTGGTAGAGGCAGTCGTTCAGGGTCTCCTCGAGCGCCTCCTCGCCGGTGCGGGCCCGCACCACGCTCTCGTCCCCCGAGCGGTGCGCGGCCTCGCGCCGGATAGTGAGTTCGTCAATCGAGTCCGCCATGGGTCGCCATCATACGCTGGGC
>DATGCY010000195.1:0-6500 GCA_035311385.1 Candidatus Methylomirabilota bacterium | reverse complement strand
TTCCCGCCGCTGGCCCGCTCGGCACCCTTCGGGTAGGATAAGTGAGCTCGGGGATGCGCACGGATCCGATGGAGAGGAGCCAGAGGCCATGCCCAGCCGTCCCGCCCTTGCCCGACGCGATCTCCTGAAGCTCTGCGTGGGCGGCGCCACCGTGGCGATGGCGGCCCCCTCCTCCGCGCTCGCGCAGACGCCGCGGCGGGGCGGCACCTTCACCATTCGCGTCTGGGACCCGCCACACTTCGACCCGTACCTGATCGTCGCCTTCAAGACACAGATCGTCTACAGCTTCACTCACAGCCGGCTGCTCCGGCACAAAGCGGGACCGAGCGTGCTCCCCGGCAGCTTCGTGCTCGAGGGCGACCTCGCGGAATCATGGTCGCAGCCCGACGAAACGACCTATCTCTTCAAGCTGCGCAAGGGTGTACGGTGGCATCCCAAGCCGCCCGTCAACGGCCGAGAGCTGACCGCGGAGGACGTGGTCTACAGCCTCGAGCGTTTCCGCACCGTCAAGGGCAATCCGCAGAGCTACCTGCTCGCGATGATGGACCGCGCCGAGGCGGTGGACCGCTACACCGTCAAGGTCACGCTCAGTGAGCCCTACGCATGGTTTCCCGATGTCGTGGCCAACCCCATGACGGGCGCCATCGTCGCCCGCGAGTGCGTCGAGAAGTTCGGGGACCTCAAGAAGTGGGAAGCCACCGTCGGCTCCGGTCCCTGGATGCTCGAGAGCTATCGTCCCAACACGGGGATGAGCCTCGTCCGCCATCCTCACTACTTCCTCCCCGGGCAGCCCTACGCGGATCGCGTCGAGCTGGTGGTGGACGAGGACCAGGCCTCCCGGATGGCCGCTTTCCTGGGCGGCAGGTATGACCTCGGTCCCGAGTTCATGGGCGCCATCAGCCGCCCGGACTGGAGTCAGCTCAAGGGAGCTCTGGAGCGGCAGCGGCCTGGGCTCAAGACCGTGGACTTCGCCTCCAACGTCCGCATCGGCATCAACATGCGATGTGACCGACCGCCCTTCAACGACGTGCGAGTGCGGCGCGCCGTCTCGTTGGCCCTCAATCGGCGCGATCTCGTCGAGGCCGTCGCGGACGGGGCGGGAGTGCTCAATCCACCCGGCCTGCCCGCGGCGCTCCGCGAGTGGGCGCTTCCCATCGATCAGCTCGGCGAAGGGGCGGCCTTCTACAAGTACGATGCCGCGCAGGCGCGCCGGCTCCTCGCGGAAGGGGGCCATCCGCGCGGCTTCCAGACGGTGGTGGACTTCCATAGCTTTGGGGACACGGGACTGGTGGACGGCGTCCAGCTCGCCATCAAGTACCTCAAGGACGTGGGCATCGACGCGCGGCTCAACCAGAAGGAATACGGGGCGTACGTTGCCACCTCGGTGCTGGGAAAGTACGAGGGCATGATCTACGGGCCGTCCACGCCGTTCCTCGAGCCCGACAGCTTCCTGTCGACCGCGTACCTCCCCGACAGCCCGCGCAACGTCCTGAAGGTCAACGACCCGCCGCTCACCGACTTGATTCTGCGTCAACGGCGCGTGCGGGACCTCGCCAAGCGCCGCGAGCTCATCCACGACATCCAGCGCTATCTGGGCAAGCAGGTCTATCGGGCGGAGGCATATTCCATCTCCGCCCTCGCCGTCTGGGACCCGGCGCTGAAGAACTACGGTCCCAACCTCGGCTACGACTACGGCGGGCGTCTCGCCGCCGCCTGGCTGGATCGCTGAGGGGCCGAGGACGTGGTGGCGAAGGAGGTGAGGGCGCGCGTCTGCGACGTGGGTGGAAGTAATGAAGTGCCGTGTTCTGAACCTCGGGCCCCGGCTCGGGGAGGAGCGTCCACCATGGGAAAGATGATCGAATGCGCCAAGGTCGACCCGTCGTCCGGATGTCAGCACGTGGTGCGTGGGAAGAACGAGGATGAAGTCCTGAAGAACGCGATGGAGCACGCCAAGCAGCATGGGATCCGAGAGATGACGCCCGATCTCATGGCGAAGGTAAAGGGAGCGATCCGCGACGAAAAGTAACGAACATCCGCCCGCAGCACCGCGTTTAGCCTGGACTATTCACGAACTCGTGAGCGCGAGACGGGCGGGGCCTGTCGTCGGGGGGAGGGGTGCCCTCATGCTGCGTCACCCGCTCGCTTGAATCGCCGCCCTGCGGGCGGCGCACAGGACGAGGGGGTCCCACTCCGCCTGAGCGCACCCCTCCCCCCGCCGCCACCCGCCCGGGTGAACGTGGCGAGTTCGTGAAGAGTCCGGGCCAGCGTCGCGCCCATTTGACGGGCCCGGGGCGTCGGGCGGGGCGTCAGCGCGAAGAGCGGCGGTCGCGGGCTTCGTTCAAGTCGGGCAGATTGCTGGAGGAGGCGGCCAGCAGCGGCGATTTCGTCACGGACAGGGCGGCCGCCGCCGTGGGGTTCTCGGTGATCTTCGCCATCACCGCCTCGCGAGCGCGGTTGAAGTACTCGCGGTTGTTGGCCACGAACTCCCGAGACGCGCGCAGGCCAGCGAGATAGCCGTTGATCTCTGGCACCACGTAGCGCGCCACCATGTCCCAGCTGCGCATCGTGTTCTGCGGATTGGCCCAGTCGTGGACGAAGCCAACCACTGTCCCAAATCCGCCCGAGATCTCGAGCAGTGACTTGATCCGCGCCACGAGATCGTCCGGGGTGCCGATGGTGGCGACGGCGCCGGGAACGAAGGCAGTCTTGTTCACGGCCTCGTCGGGGTCCTTGAAGGCCCGAGCCCCCGGGCGCTGCAGGGTTGCCGTGATGTACTCGTTGTGGTGCCGGAGCAGCCCCTCGCGGGCCTCAGCGCGCGCCTGCTCGCGGGTTTCCGCAATGTGCCAGCTCATCAGCACGCGCCAGTTCTTGCGGTCGACGGTCTGGCCGTGCTCGGCGGCCGCAGCCTCCGCGAAGCCCCACTGCGTGGGCAAGTTGTTCAGACCTTCCTCGGACAGCGAGCCGAGCGAGATGATGCCGATGCCATGCTTGCCGGCCAGGGTCATGCCGGAGGGGCTGATCTGGGAGGCGACGGCAAAGGGCATGTCCTCCTGCAGCGGCAAGAGCTGGAGAGCCGCGTCCTGCAAGGTGAACCAATCGGACTTGACGGTGAGACGCTCGCCGCGCATCAGGCGGCGAATGACGCCGATGGCTTCGTCCTGGCGATCGCGCAGCAACATGGGGTCGATGCCGAGGGTGTGGGCATCCGAGGCCAGCGCACCCGGCCCAGAGCCGAAGATCACGCGGCCTCCCGTCATGTAGTCGAGCTGCACCATGCGCTGGGCCACGTTGAACGGATGGTGGTAGGGCAGGGAGACCACGCCGGTGGCGAGCTTGATCCGCTTGGTCCGCTCGCCCGCTGCGGCCAGGAACATCTCGGGCGAGGCGATCATCTCCCAGCCGCTGGAGTGATGCTCGCCGCACCAGAACTCGTCGTAGCCGAGCTTGTCGAGATGCTCCACGAGGTCGAGATCGCGGCGGAATTGCAGCATCGGATGCTCGCCGACGGGATGGTGGGGGGCGAGGAACGCACCGAAGTTCAAGCGAGGCATGTTCGGGTCTCCTGATTGATCGTCATCAGCGTACTGGCAAAGAAGGACACACGTCCCGCGGTCCGGCCTGGGCTAGCGGCTCGCCAGCGGGCCGCGCAGGACGCGACCCGGGTAGGCGCCGCTATGCTCGCCGTCGCGGAGCACGACCTGCCCGTTGACGATGGACGTCCGAAACCCCGCGGCCTTCTGCCTGAGCCGTCGCGCGCCCGCGGGGAGATCGTTCACCACCTCGGGCATCTTGGGCGCGACCTGGTCCGGATCGAACACGATGATGTCGGCGACCAGCCCTTCGCGGAGAAGGCCCCGATCGTGGAGCCCCCACGCGGTGGCCGGCTCGAGGGTAAGCATGCGCACGCCCTCCTCGAGGCTCAGAGCCTGACGCCGGCGCACCCAGTAGGCGAGCACGTGGGTCTGGAGCGACGAGTCCATGATCTGCGACACGTGCGCCCCGGAGTCCGAAAAGGTCACCACGGAGCGCGGATGCCGCATCATCTCGAGCACGTGGTCGAGGTTCTCGTTGGCCAGCGGCTGCACGAAGAACGCGCGCAGATTCCGCTCGAGGGCCAACTCGATCATGGTCTCCACGGGATCGAGGCCGCGCTCGCGCGCCAGCTCCGCCACCGAGCGGTGGGGACCGGTGGGGTCTTCCATCAGGAAGATCCAGTCGAAGTCCGGCCGCCTGGTGTCGGCGCCCACTCCGCGCGAGTACTCGGCGGCGGCGGCCGAGGCCACGAGCTTCCGCCGCAGCTCCGGATCGTGCAGGGCGTGCCGCTGCTCGTCGAGGGGGCGCCGGCGCAGCTCCCGCCACTCGGGCAGCCGGTCGAAGGGCAGACGCGTCTCGAACGAGAGGAGGACGGACAGAGCGCGGCTGTGCACCTGGGCGAACATGCGTCCGCCCGCCCGCGCCGTCTCGTCGAGCAGGTCGAAGTACGGCCGCCAGAAATCGGGCGCGGAGCGCGAGCTGAACATCCCCCACGTGACGGGCACCCCCGTCTCGACGGCGAGATCGCGGAGGCGGCCGAGATAGTCGCGTGCACGATCGGGATCGCGTCCCGTGTCCTCGCCGGCGATCTCGAAGATCCCCGCCCCGAGATCGCCCAGCACCCCGACGAGCTCACGGACCTCGTCCCACGTCGCCACCCGGCTCGCCACGGGCTGGCGGTCCGAGGTCTCGTGATTGCGGGTGCGGGAAGTGGTAAAGCCGATGGCGCCCGCCGCGAGGGCATCGGCGAGCTCGCGCTTCATCGCGGCGAGGTCGGCCGCGATGGCGGGCTCCGAGAACGCGCGCTCGCCCATGGCGTAGGTACGGAGCGCCGAGTGCCCGATGTAGCCCGCGTAGTTGATGCCCTTGGGCCAGCGCTCGAGGGCCTCGAGGTATTGGGCGTAGGTCTCCCAGCTCCAGTCGATGCCCGCCTTCATGGCCTCGGCGGGAATGTCCTCCGCACGCTCGAGGTTGCGCACGACGAGGTGCCGCTCGTCGGGGCGGCACGGGGCCAGGGTGAATCCGCAGTTGCCCATGACGACGGTGGTCACCCCATGCCAGCACGAGCAGGTCCCCAGCGGGTCCCACGCTACCTGGGCGTCCATGTGCGTGTGGCCGTCGATGAAGCCGGGCGCCACCACCGCGCCCCGCGCGTCGATCTCGTCCCGGCCGCGATCGCGCAGGGTGCGCCCGATGCGGGCGATGCGGCCGCTCGTCACGCCGACATCGGCGCGGTAGCCCGGAAGCCCTGAGCCGTCCACCACCGTGCCGCCACGGATCACCAGGTCATAGGTCATAGTCACGTCCTCGTTCGGGATCCGAGATCGGCCGGCGCTTCAGGGGCGCTCGAGGCCGTACAGCTCGGCGACGTTGTCGTGAAGGATGAGATCGCGCTCGCCCTCGCTCAGATGCCCCGCCTGCTTGGCGAGGACGGCCTGGGAGTGCGGCCACGTCGAGTCGCTGTGAGGAAAGTCGTTGGCCCACATCAGCCGGTGCACATTGCAGAGCCCGGTGACCTGGAAGGCGACCCAATCGTCCTGGAAGGTGGTGTACACGTGCTCACGGAAGTACTCGCTGGGCGCACGGCTCAGGGTGCCCGCGGGCAGCCAGTAACGGTGGCGCTCCCACGCGTGATCCATGCGGTACATGTAGTGAGGCACCCAGCCCGCGTCGGCTTCCACGCACACGAGCTTCAGGCGCGGGTGCCGCTCGAACACCCCGCCGAGGATGAACAGCCCGATGATGTCCTGGCAGCCGCGGATGATCGAGAGGAAGGCGTTGAGCTTGGGGCCGCGTGCCTTGAAGGTGTCCTGCTGGCTCGTGAGGATGTGGAAGGACAGGGGCAGGCCGAGATCGATGGCCGCCTCGTAGAACGGGCCGTACATGGGATCGTCGTAGTCGGCGACGGCGGGATTGCCGGGCATCATCACGCCGCGGAGGCCCAGCGCCTTGATGCGCCGGAGATCCTCGATGCCCTCGTCCACCGATCGCATCGCCGTCTGTCCCACGCCGATCAACCGCTCGGGGCAGGCCGCCGAGTACTCGGCGATCCACTCGTTGTAAGCGTCGAAGCACGCCTTCTTGTAGTCGAAGTCGGGGTGGTTGCACAGCATCATGCCCACGGTCGGATAGAGCACCTCCGCGCTCACTCCATCCACGTCCTGATCGGCAAGCCGCGCGCGCGGGTCCCAGCCGCCGGCGTGCATGTCCTCCATCCGGGCACCGAACATCCGAAGCTCCTCGGCCGCCTTGCCCGCCGCGGCGACCAAGCCCATGGGGATGGGCTTGTCGAGCCCGTCGATGACGAACAGATCGCCCCGCGTGGGGTCACGAACGACATGGGGTGCCCGGTCGCGGAAGCGTGGATCGATGCGATCGAGGTAGGTGCGGGGAGGCTCGGTGATGTGCGAGTCAGCGGAGATGATCGGCTTGGCCATGCTCACCTTTCTCCGGTGCGGGCCGTCGCC
>DATGCY010000194.1:0-4102 GCA_035311385.1 Candidatus Methylomirabilota bacterium | reverse complement strand
TCCGCCCGCGACCATGACGTAGATGTCCTCAGGCGCGGGGAACCTGGGGAGCATCGTCTCCTCGTCGGTGACCTTCTGCATCCAGAGCGGCCAGTCGTGCATGCCCCACATTCCACCGAGCTTGAGTCGCCCGAGAGGCATCCGGGCGTGCTCGAAGACGAAGCGCTGGATGTCGGGCGGGGTCAGGCCGTCGGCCGCGATGGTCTGCGCGTGCTCGGGGCCCAGCACCACGAGGAGCTGGCTCTGCGGCATGTACCAGCCGACGTTGGAACCGAGAGTGGTAGCCACGCTCGAGACATTGTTGAGCACGCCCGCGGCAGTGGTGGAGACATGATCGTTGACGTTGTGCGGTCCCTCACCACCGAACACAGTGACCACGCTCTGGTCCGGAGAGAAGCCGAGACGCTCACGCAGCGACGGCCAGGGCGCGCCGTTATCCCGCTCGGCGATGCAGTAGGTGAACTTGGCCGGACTCCCCTGCGTCGCCATGTCGTGACGGCCCGGCCAGCCACCACCCACGTTCATGAGGATCAACCGCAGGGCGCGGCCGATGGTGGCGTTAGCGCGGAAGCCTGGACCGAAGAGGCCCGCGCCCGAGTGCATGCCGATGGCCGCGGCCACCGAACCGCTCACGATGACGAGCGGCGCCACGGGATGCGTGGTCGCCTGCACGCCGTAGAGATTGAAGGCGGGCTCGAGGACGGCCTTGACCGCCGCCACCACGACGGGAAAGTACGCGGGCTCGCAACCCGCCATGACCGCGTTGACGGCGAGCTTCTCGATGCTCGCCTCGCGCCAGATGGGCGGCATCACGCCCAGCACGCGCGCGGGATCCTCCGGACAGGCCGCGAGCATGGCGCGGACACGCTCGGGAGTGGGCGGCACAATGGGCAGGCCGTCGCACCACTCGCGCTTCACGAATTCCGTGTAGACGTCTTCCTCGGGCACGCGCAGTTCCCTGATCACCGCATCCGCCACGATGTGCCTCCTCGATTCGACGAGAGATGAAAGATTCGTCGGACCAGTGTACCGCCCCGCCGCCGCGCGAGCGTTCCGCGGCCTCCGTGTTTTCGAACTGACGCGCGACCGCACGCTCCAGGTCGCGCTCCGCCTCGTTCAGCTCCGAAGCAGAAGAGGCTCCCGAGGCGCCGAGCCTACGGAAGGTGAGTTCCGGGAAGGAACGAGCAAGACGAAACCTCGCCCGTCGAGAGCCGCGACGGGTGACGCCGATGAGCGGGGCGTGGGCGGGAGAATGCGGCTCGGACGCCTCACCCAGACCCGAGGAGGCTCGCCAGCTGCTCGATCGCCTGCAGGGCGCGGCGGCTCACCGACTCGGGCTTTTCGCCCCCGAGCGGATGCTGGATCACCAGGAACGGCAGGGCCATGGCCCCAAGCGAAGCCATCTCACTCACCGCGAGCCCTTGAAACACGGTGGTGCCGATGAGCCCGGACGGCGTCCCACGCTTGGCCACTTCCAGTGCGTCGTGGAGACTCCACGACGTGCAGGAGCCTCAGTCTCCAGAGCCGGCGAAGACGAGGTCGCAATCCTTCGCGAGGCCTTCGATGATCTCGTCGGCGGCGGCGGTGGCAGCATTGGCCTTCCGGCGATGCACCACCGCCTTCACACCGAAGCGCTCCTTGAGCAGCGCTCCCATGTCCTCGATCAGGAGATCGAAGTTGTGCTTGGTGTTGTCCACGAACCCTACGGTGAGACCGCGGAGATTTCCCGGCAGCGGCGGCACGGTCAGGGTCGCCTGGCGCCGCTCGCCGATCGGGCTCAGCACTGTGATGGTGGCCATGTGACTCCTCGTCGGGGATCAGGGTGCGCCACGTAAACTTCGCCCGCGCCTGCCGGGCATCGATGAGAATATACCGCACTCAATGTGGATCCTGGCGCTCGATGTGGGAACCAGCTCGGTTCGCGCCATCGGCTACGACGAGGCGGGCCGGCCACTTCCGGGCGTGGACGCCCGCACCGCCTGGGAGCCCGCAACCACCACGGACGGCGGCGCCGAGCTCGATCCGGAGGCACTCGTGGTCGCCACGGCCTCCGCCATCGATCGCTCTCTGGCGGCCGCGCCGGGCCCGCCCGCCGCCGTGGGCGCCTCTGTTTTCTGGCACAGCCTCCTCGGGCTCGATGCAGAGCAACGTCCCCTCACCGGCGTCATCACGTGGGCGGACACCCGGAGCGCGCGCGTCGCCGAGAGCCTCCGGTCGCGGCTCGACGAGACCGCGGTGCATGCGCGGACGGGCGCGCCCCTTCACGCCACGTTCTTTCCCGCCAAGCTCACGTGGCTGCGCGAGACGCAGCCCTCGCTCTTCGGCCGCGCGGCGATGTGGTGCGGCTTCGCCGAGTATCTGCTCCTCCGTCTCACCGGCCGGCTGCGAGCAAGCGTCAGCATGGCCTCAGGCACGGGCCTCCTCGAGCAGTCCCGCGCCGTCTGGGATGACGAGATGCTCGCCGTCTGTGGCATCGACCCTGAGCAATTGCCGCCCATCGACGACGCGCCGGTGAGCGGCCTCGAACCGAGGTTTCGCGCGCGATGGCCCACGCTCGGCGCCGTGCCGTGGCTACCGGGGGCGGGTGATGGCGCCTGCTCCAATCTAGGTCTCGACTGCGCCACCCCCGATCGCGTCGCCCTCAACGTCGGCACCTCCGCCGCGCTCCGTCTCGTCTCGACCACGCCCGCGGCCACCCCGTGGGGCCTCTGGCACTATCGGGTCGACGCCCGACGCCATCTCGTGGGCGGTGCGACCTCGGAGGGCGGCAACGTGCTGGCATGGGCCCGGCGGACGCTCGCTCTGCCCGTGGACCCCGCCGAGCTCGAGCGTGCGCTGGGGAGCGTGCCGGCCGACGGGCATGGGCTCACGGCCCTGCCCTTTCTCGCCGGGGAGCGGAGCCCGGGCTGGCGTGGCGATGCCCGGGCCGCGGTGACGGGCATCGGCCTCTCGACCACGGGCCCCGAGATTCTCCGCGCCCTCCTCGAGGGCGTGGCCTTTCGTCTCGCCGACGTTTACGAGCGGCTCCGCCCGCTGGCGGCACCGGAGCACGCCGTCATCGCCTCGGGAGGCGCCCTGCACGGCTCCCGGCTCTGGAGCCAGATCGTGGTCGACGCCCTCCGCGTGCCGGTCGATCTACGCGAGAGCATCGAGGCCTCGAGTCGAGGGGCAGCGCTCCTCGGCCTGGCCGCGGTGGGCGCTCCGGCTCCTGCGCCCGAGCAGCCCGGCGAGTTACTCAGGCCCGATCCGCGCCGCGGGGAGGTCTATGCCAGGGCCCGCCAGCGCCAAGCACGGCTCTACGGAAGCGTTGTCGCTCCGAGGGGATCTTGAGAGAGAATAGGGCCTGCTGAGCCATGCGGATCGCCATAGGCTGT
This sequence comes from Candidatus Methylomirabilota bacterium, assembly GCA_035311385.1. GTDB lineage: Bacteria > Methylomirabilota > Methylomirabilia > Rokubacteriales > CSP1-6 > AR37. Next base: position 728 of record DATGCY010000194.1, on the reverse strand, counting down.
GACGACACCGGGTTTCTGCTCAAGGAACACGTGTCGGCAGCGCTCGAGGCCCACGGCCACGATCTCCTCGATCTCGGCACCTTCTCGCCCGACCCCGTCGACTATCCCGACTATGCCCGGGCTGTAGGACAGGCGTTGCTCCGCGGCTTCGTGGACGCTGGCATGTTCATCTGCGGCAGCGGAGCGAGCGCGGCCATCGCCGCGAACAAGATCAGAGGCATCCGTGCCTCGCTTTGCCACGATCCGGAAGCCGCCCGGCTCGCCCGCGTGGAGGACGACGCTAACGTGCTCTGTCTCGGCGCGCGCGACGTCGCCCCCGACCGCGCGGTGGCCATCGCCATGGCGTGGCTCGGCGCCTCCTTCTCGGGCGAGGAGCGCTTCGCGCGCAGAGTGTCCAAGATCGCCCTGCTCGAGGGCAGTCTGCCCAGCGCGGAGAAGACGCCGTCACGACCGAACGCCGTCCCCACTTCTTCCGCGGTGCCTTCGGCTCAGATCGCTTCGGCGGCGGCACCTCCGGCTTCCGTCGCTCCGGCTCCGCCTGCCTCTGCTCCGCCTGCTCCTGCTCCGCCTGCCTCTGCGCCGCCTGCTCCTGCTTCGCCTGCCTCTGCTCCGCCCGCTCCTGCTTCGCCCGCTCCTGCTTCGCCTGCTTCTGCGGCGCCTGCGCCGCCTGCGTCTGCGCCGCCTGCTTCTGCTCCGCCCGCTCCTACTCTGCCTGCTTCTGCTCCGCC
>DATGCY010000193.1:0-4608 GCA_035311385.1 Candidatus Methylomirabilota bacterium | reverse complement strand
AGGGCACGGTTCCCGACCATGCACACCATGGGGACGCGGAGCGGCGGCGTCACGGTCAGGCACTCCATGGCGTACATCCAGCCCACTCCCGAGGAGCCACAGAAGACGCGCGCCCCCACCGTGGAGGCGTGCTTCACCACTTCGAACTGACTGTGCTCGCCTTCCGCCACGATGTACTCGGCTACGAGCTGGCCGTTGGCGATCTTCTTGGCGATGGCCTGCATCACCGTGTCGTACGGCCGGATCGGATAGGCCGTCACCACGTCGAGATCGGCGAGGGCCAGGGCCTCGGCGCAGGCTTCGCTACCCGAAATCAGCAACTCCGTGTCGCCCGACGCGGTGGCGGCGGGCGGCGGTGTGGTGGTCACGACTGCCATGTCGTTCTCCTCCCGTCCTAGCGTTGCTTGGATCCGGCGTTCTCGCCGGGGATACCTGCGGTGATCTCGATGCCGCCCTGCTCCAAGTCCTGCTTGATCTCCTCCTCGTACTGACCACGGAAGCGGAAGCCGTGCGAGCGGACGACGTGTTCCTTGGACTTGATCTTGTTGCCGAGCCAGGTTGTGTATCCGGGCTTGTCCTTAGCCCACATCTCCCACTGGCTCGCGTTGTCGTCGAAGGCGTCCTCACGCACCATGGTGATGCAGTCCTTGGCGGGGCACACCGCCTCGCACACGCCGCAGCCACAGCACGACTCCATGTTGGCGTCGTAGAGGCCGTCGGGCGTCACGTCGAAGCAGGTGTCCGGGCACTGGATCCAGCAGAGCGTGCACTTCACGCACTTGTCGAAGTCGATCACGGGCCGCATGGTGCGCGTCGTGTACTTCTTGAAGTACGGATTGCGCTCCGGCACGTACCCCTTGCCGCCTTCCATGGGCTTGCCCACGGGAATGGCGGGGATGGTGACGCCCTCGCGCATCTCCCACCACTTGGGCATCTCGAAGGCGTAGGGTGTCTCGGGATTGCCCTCGGTGATCTTCACCGGCCGGCTGCTCAGGCGCTCGAAGGCTTTGCGCGCGGACGAGGCCTTGAGCTCCGAACCCCACTCCGCTTCCTGGATGGCCTGGCAGACCGCATCGAGGGAAAGGAAGCTCGGCTGGATCTTGGCCAGCGCCCCCAGGATGCGCGCCTCCGTGTGGTCCTCCTTGTACACCCAGAGCCCGGAGAAGGAAGCTTTGGCGGAGATGAGAGCCAGGTTGTAGGGAGCGTCCTTCTTGTGGATGTCTTTGAGGAGATGCTCGGGAGTCTGCAGCGAGGTCATGAGCAGCGTGCCGTTGGGAACAGTCAACCGGTTGATGGGCTGAAGCCCGTACCACGCCCAGGACTCCACGCCCTTGGCGAGCGTGTCGTCGACGCAGATGGTGACGTCGACCTCCTTGGGCTCGTAGCGCGCCATGTTCTGCTCGAGCTCCTCGACGGTGTCTGCCACGATCGCGAAGTCCTTGGCGGGGATGCCGTTGCGCTGCGGGCTGTCGCCGTAGCGACCGAAGGCGATGCCCCACCGGCCGGCCTTGCGGGCGGAGAGGACGATGCCTCGACAGATCCGAGCGGCGAGATTCTTCTGGAAGATACCGCGGTAGACGACCTCGCAGGTGAAATGCGCCATCGCTCCTCCTCGAGTTTCGGGCCGGCTGGGCTTCGTTGGCTGCCCGGCCCCGATCGCGCCCGTACTGGACCTTAATGGTCAGGTGGTCAGACCAGACTATGCCGCCTGCTCGGGAGCGTGTCAATCACGAAATACGACAAGCAGAACGGGAAGATGCTACCCGGCGGCCTGCTCGACCATGGTCGCGAAGAAGCGATGCACGGTGGGATCGTCGGTCAGTTCGGGGTGAAAGGCGGCCACGACGACCGTGCCCTGCCGGGCCATCACGATCTCGCCCTCGTGCCGGGCCAGCGCGGCGACGCCGGAGCCGACCCGGCTGATGCGCGGAGCTCGAATGAAGACCATCTTGATGGACCTCGGTCCTTCCCCGAGATCGGCCTCGCCTTCCGTCTCGAAGCTTTCCTTCTGACGGCCGTAGGCGTTGCGCACAGCCGTGATGTCGATCATGCCCAGCGAGGGCTGCGTCGGGCTTTCCACGTCGCGGGCGAGGAGGATGAGCCCCGCGCACGTACCCATGATGGGCTTGCCCGCTGCGTGGAACTTCTCCAGGGCCGGAACGAACTCCCATTCGTCGAGGAGCTTGAGCAGCGTCGTGCTCTCCCCGCCGGGCATGATGAGGCCTCCGACCTGATCGAGCTGCCGGGGCAGCCGCACTTCGACCGACTCGATACCGAGCCGGTCGAGGGCCTTGCGGTGAAGGTCGAAGTCGCCCTGCAGGGCGAGCACGCCGATGCTCATGGATCGGCTCCCGAGGCCGCTCCCTACCAGCCGCGGGTCTGGAGCAGGTCGGACTCCTTGAGCTTGGAGGTCTCGATCCCGTGCATGGCATCGCCCAGGTCCTCCGAGACCTTGGCCAGGATGTCGGCGTCCTTGTAGTGCGTGGTCGCCTGCACGATGGCTTTGGCGCGCGTCGCGGGATCGGAGGACTTGAAGATGCCCGAGCCCACGAACACCGCCTCGGCGCCCAGCTGCATCATGAGAGCGGCATCGGCCGGCGTAGCGATGCCGCCCGCCGAGAAGTTGGGTACGGGCAGCTTGCCGTTCTCGGCGACCCAGCGCAGAAGCTCATAGGGCGCGCCGAGATTCTTTGCCTCGGTCATCAGCTCCTCGGGCCCGAGGGCCTTGAGCCGCTTGATCCCCGAGACGACGGAGCGCATGTGGCGGACGGCCTCCACGATGTTGCCCGAGCCGGCCTCGCCCTTGGTGCGAATCATGGCCGCCCCCTCCCCGATGCGACGCAGCGCCTCGCCGAGGTCTCGGCAGCCGCACACGAAGGGCACCTTGAAGGCGAACTTGTCCACATGGAAGTGTTCGTCGGCCGGCGTCAGCACCTCGGACTCGTCGATGAAGTCCACGCCCAGCGACTCGAGGATCTGCGCCTCCACGAAGTGGCCAATGCGGCACTTGGCCATAACGGGGATGGACACCGTCTGCTGGATCTCCTTGATCTTGCGCACGGGCGACATGCGCGCCACGCCGCCTTCCTTCCGGATATCCGAGGGAACGCGCTCGAGGGCCATCACGGCGGCCGCCCCTGCATCCTCGGCGATCTTGGCCTGCTCGGCGTTGGTCACGTCCATGATCACGCCGCCCTTCAGCATCTCCGCCAGTCCTACCTTCAGTCTCAGCGTGCCGATCTCCATCGTCCTGCCTCCTTTATTGGTCGAGTCGTGACTGCAGCTGCCGCTTCACCGTCGGCCATTCCTCCTCGAGGATCGAATAGGCGGCCGTATCCCTGATCGTCCCGTCCACCGCGGGCCGTTGCGCCCGGATCACCCCGTCGAATCGCGCGCCCAACCACAGTATGGCCCGTCGGGAGCGCTCGTTGCGCGCATCGGTCATCAGACTCACCCGGTGCACACCCCACGTCTCGAACGCGTGGGTGAGCATGAGGAGCTTGGCCTCGGTGTTGATCGCCGTGCGCTGCGCGAGAGCGGCGAGCCAGGTCGCGCCGATCTCCACCACATCCGGCAAGTCCTCGCCGCGCTGGAGCGGATGTCCGGGCGGCCACGACCAGAATTCGATGTTGAGGAAGCGCGTAGAGCCGACCACGCGCCCGGTCGCTGAGGCCACCGTGGCGAAGGGCAGCGAGCGGGCCGCCGCCTGATCGCGGAGCGCGGTCTCGATGTAGGCAAGGGCCTCCCCTTCGCCCTCGGGCACCGTGGTGAGCCCGTACGTCTCCCGTGAGCCGCTCGCCGCGGTGGCGAGGGCGCCCGCGTGGCCTCGGGTGAGCGGCTCGAGCCGCACATGCCGTCCGCCGAGGAAGATGGGCACCAGCTTGGGTGGCGCGGAAATGACCACGCTCATGTCAGGGCACCTTCGAGCTCGGCGATGAGATCCTCCACCTTTTCGAGGCCGACCGAGAGACGGACAAGACCGGCCCCGATGCCCATTTCCGCCTTCACCTCGTCGGAGACGCGCCGATGCGAGGTGCGTGCAGGATAGGTCCAGGTCGTCGCGACGTCGCCAAAGCTCGGCGCGAACTCCATGAGCCGGGCCTTCGCCATGAAGCGCTCGACGGCGAGAGTGCCGCCGCTCAGGTCAAAGGAGAGCATGGGCCCGAACAGTCCCGGCATGAGGCGCTTGGCGAGCCCGTGCTGGGGGTGAGAGGAGAGCCCGGGGTAGTAGACGCGAGCGACGGCGGCATGCTTCTCGAGGTGCTCCGCGAGCGCGAGCGCATTGGCCGACTGGCGCTCGATCCGGACGCAGAGCGTCCGCGCCCCGCGCGCGGCGAGCCAGGCATCGAAGGGACCGAGATTGGTGCCGGCGCGGATCATGGCCGCGCGCACGCGGGCCATGGGCTCCGCCTTGCCCAGGACGATCCCGCCGGTGACGTCACCGTGGCCGGAGATGAACTTGGTCAGGCTATGCATGACCATGGTCGCGCCGTGCTCGATGGGCCTGAGGACGGCCGGCGAAGCCATGGACGAGTCGACGATGAGGTCGATGCCCCGCGGGGTCAGGGCCGGCGCGAGGACATCGAGGTCGGCCAGGCGGAGGAGCGG
>DATGCY010000192.1:0-10584 GCA_035311385.1 Candidatus Methylomirabilota bacterium | reverse complement strand
CCCGTGGGTCTGCCTTCCTCCACGGTGTCTTTGGGCGGCGTTGCCTGCGGTGGGGTGCTCGGCGGCGCATCGACCGAGACGCTGGTCACCCCTTTGTCCGTCCCAGGGCTTCCCTTGTCCGAACCCGACAGATCCTCGGGGCGCTTCCCGGGACTGTCAGTGGCCGACTTCGTCGGGGTGGAGTCGCCGCTCTGTTTCTTTGAAGTCGTGTTTCCGGGCGGTGTGGTCTTCCTCGCCTCTTTCACCTTGGAAGGCGCCGGCGGCGTCGGCGTCGGCACGCTAGCGGGCGACGGCGGGGGAAGGACGGGTCGCCGCTGGAGATCCTCGACCTGCTGGACGAGCTCCTTGACTCGCTGCTGCGCTTGATCTCTGGCTGAATTACTCTCGTTGAGTTTTTGCGTGAGCTCGCTCACCGCCGGCGTCGTACGGTTCCCGATGGAGTAGATGAGCGATCCCGCCGTGACCGTCCCCGCCAAGATCCCCGCCACCGCGAACACGGCCAGCTTCCAGAGCGAACCTGGCTCACGGCGAGCAGGCCCGGCGCCGGCCGCCGGCGCCCGTGGGGGAAGGCTGGGGAGGGGCCGCGTCCGCATGGCCGCCGCCGGCATTCCCCGCGCTCCATAGCGGATGAGCTGGACCGTGACGTTGTCTCGCCCACCTGCCTCCAGAGCCAAGCGCACCAGGTTGATCGTGGTGTCCTGGACTGGCCCATCGGCGCGAAGCACCGCCTCGATCTTGTCGGCCCCCACGTACCCAGACAACCCATCGGAGCACAGCAAGAGGGCGTCGCCTTCTTCGAGGTGATGATCACGGATGTCCACTCCCACGGTGGGTGCGCTGCCGATGGCCCGCTCCAGCACGCTCGACTGCGGATGATCGGCGGCTTCGTCTGGCCTCAGCATCCCCGCCTCGATCATCCGCTGGACAATCGTGTGATCCGTCGTGAGTTGCGCGAGTCTATGGTTGCGGAAGAGATACGCTCGGCTATCGCCGACGTGGGCCAATTTCGCCACCCGGCCCAAGATGAGCGCGAGGACCGCGGTCGTTCCCATGCCCGCCACCGCGGTATCGCCGGAATTCGACCGCTTGTACACGGCGTCGTTGGCGGCTTTGAAGGCCCCTTCGATGACGGCATCGGCCGACTCACCCGCCGCGGCCTGCCCGATATACCGCTGGAGCTCTTCGACCGCCATCTGCGCGGCGAGGGCGCCGCCCTTGTGCCCCCCCATGCCATCGGCAACGATGTAGAGGTGCCCCAGAGGCACCCGGGCGCCGCTCATGCGGTCCTGATTTTCCTCGCGGGTGTACCCGGTTTCCGAGAGAGCCCCAACTTCTAGTCGTTCGTCGTTGGAGTCCATACCTCGCGCCTGCGTGAGAGAGGAGCGTCGCCTAGATGTCGAGAATCTCTGAACGCCGTGTCCGGCTTCCCCGTCTACAGGACGACGGACCGATCTGATCCCTTGCGTGCTTCCTCCTTCGCAACGCGGGGTGAGCCGCCCGCCCCGGTTGCCATCACCTCGAAGGCTGATTCACCCAGGCGAATCCGATCACCGGGCCGGACCATGACCGGAGTCCCGCCGACTCGCTGTTCGTTGAGAAACGTGCCGTTCCGGGAACCCTGGTCATAGAGAAAGAGCCCATCGCCTTGAAAGCGCAGGCAGGCATGCTCGCCCGAGACACTGTCGTCGGTCGCTACGCACAGGTCGTTGTTTGCGTTTCGTCCCAGCCGGTAGTTCGACTTGTCGACGAGATAGTGCCGCCCCTTCATCGGCCCCTCCACCGCCACAAGCTCTGCCGTCGGATTCCCCGAACTGGACGGGACGAAGTTGCCTCCCACCACGGTGGCGCGCCGCGGCGGGGGCGGCTCTGGCATGGGAAGGGGTATGGGGGTCAGCACACTCACCGCGAGAAGCTGCGCGGCGCTCAGAGCCAGGCTCGCGTAGACCTGCGCGTCCTGGCTGCGTGGTCGACGCCCACGATCGTTGGCTATCTCACGGCCAACGTTATACGCGAACTCGATCAGTCGAGCCAGATCAGAATCGAGCGGCCGGGCATCGCGCAATCGTGGCAACGCCTCTCGCACACTCATGGTCGCGGTGACGGATATCCCATTGGCCAGGCAGCCGTCGAATACCGCTTGCCTGACCGCGCCCCAGGCCTCCACAACGATCTCTCGTCCCGTCTGGTCCGTGTTCTTCCCGGAGGAGTCAGGCAGGGTAGGCACCGGGACGGGAGACTGGGCGGTGATCTGCCGCTGAATCGCCGCCGCTTTCTGCTGTTCCTGCTGCACCCGTTGACCGAACTCGACTCTCCACCTGCGCTTGCTGGGATCGATTTCAATCGACGTCGTGCGCTCGATCAGCTCCGACAGCTTTCGATGGAAGATGAGGGCCAGGGCTATGGCGAGAAGGACAAGGGCCACCGGCACTGTCGCTTTGTCGAGAACTATCTTCAGCACGTCCACGTTGGACTCTCCTTCGTCGAGTCAGGAACGATCGCTCGTCGACGGACCTGGCCTCCGGTCGATGAACTTCAGACCTTCGCCTCGCCGAGAATCCGGGGTGGGACGTCTATCGCACCTCCGTCGGATCTTTGCCCTGGGGTGGTGACGACACGGGGTGGTGCGCCACGCGGGGCCCGGGGGGGGCCATCTGGTTGGCCGGCGGCTTGACCATGATGAAGGTCCACAACGTCGAGCCCGTCTTGATCTCCGAGTAGTTCGGCAGATCGGTGCCCTGGTTGGCCTTCAGCATCTGCCCGGCAAGAAAGGTCCCGTTGGAGCTGATCTGATCGAGGATTTCGTAGTTGCCCTGGCGACAGAGAATCAACGCGTGTTCGGAGGACATGGAGTCATCGTGGGGAACGCACACGTCGCATCGCCGACGATTTGCTTCGCTGCTCACATCGCCGCTCCCGATGAAGGTCTTCCCTTCCCGCACCGGAAAGAACTCACCCTCAGGCCGCCACGTATACGTCACCAGGATCCCCGTCAGCCGGCGCGTGTCACCCGACCCGAGATGACCAGCCGGCGAGTCCGGCACCCCCATGGCTCGAGTCGCCCGCTGGGCCTCGGCCGGATCGGCCCTCAGCGAGCCGACCACCGTCCGTTGCCGATCCAGGGGGTCAGAATTTTGCACGCTGGTACTCCGTTGCTTCGACTTCTCTTCAGCTTCGCAATACGAGCAGGTCTCCCAGTTCGGGTCCATGGCGTGGCCCTTTGCGCAGCGTCGGGGAGCGCGTGCCTCTACCATGTCAGCCTCCTTGTCGAGCGGTCTCGTCCATCCGCCCCGCGGTTCCGCTCTCCTCGGTTGGTCCGACTCGCCTGATCGGACGTGAGTGTAGGAGCCGACGGGAGTCTACCATTCTGCACCATGCCGTCAAGCCAGTCTGCGCACCCGTCACCCGCCTCAGCTCTTCGCGAGGGCGGCGCAGTCGGCGCTCAGCAGGCTCCCATTCACATGGCCACTCCCCGCCTGCTGCCGTTCGTAGTGGCGTTTCATCATCTGCGCGATCTGCATCTGTTCGATCGCCTTTTTCCCTTCGAGCGCCGAGTTATAGCGGCCGAACTCTTCCTTCACGATGGTGGCGTCCGTGTTGGCGAGCTGGTCGAGAAATCCCGAGTATTCCTTGACGGCATCGGCAATATTCGCTTGGTAGTCCTGTATTTGCTTCTTGAATCCCGCCTCGAGGTTCGCATCCTGTATCAGTCGGGCCGATCGGAGACCCGCCTCCTTCCGTTTGAGCTCGTCAAACTGCTGGCAGGCGGAGCGCGCCCGCTCCGACCCGCTCTGGATGGCGTCGTAGGCAACCTTGTGTTTGCTCTCGGCGACGCTCGCGGCCAGATTTTCCGGCACGATCGGCTTGGGCACCTGGCGCCCCGTCAGATAGATGATGGCCCCCGCACTCACGGCGAGGGCCGCCCCGAGGACCGCCATGACCATCTTCGAGGGCCGCCGGTCACTCGTCCGCTCGTCGATGGCGCTGAGGAACTCGCCGCAATCCTGAAAACGATCGACGGGTTCCTTCGCCATCGCCTTGACGATGGCGTCGGCGAACCGCGGGGAGATCTCCGCGTTCTTCTCCCGGGGATCCGGAGGGGAAGCCCTGACCTGCTGCTCCTTGACCTCGAAGTCCGTTTCTCCATCGAAGGGAAGGGCGCCCGTCAGCATTTCATACAGCACGATGCCGAGGGCATAGATGTCCGTGCGTCGATCCACCTCCCGTGGACGCACGATCTGCTCGGGGCTCATGTACCAGGGGGACCCGATGGCCAGCCCCGTCGCCGTCAGCGACTTCTCCGCGCCGCCCGCCATGATCGCGATGCCGAAATCCATGATGCGGGCCCGCCCGCCTTTGTCGACCAGCACATTCGACGGCTTGATGTCTCGATGCACGAGCCCGTTGGCGTGCGCGAACCCCACCCCCTTGAGGATGTCGCGGAAGATGGGCAGAGTCTCTGATTCCGTCAGGTGCCCCTTCGCGGTGATGAGGCGACTCAAGTCCTGCCCGTCCACGTACTCCATGACGAGGAAGAACTCGCCAGACTCCTCGAAGAAGTCGGTGACCTGGACGATGTTCGGATTGTCCAAGCCGGCTTGGCGTTGCGCCTCGTCGAAAAATCTGCGGCGGAAGTTGGGATCACCGCTGAGGGACTGCGAGAGGCTCTTGATGGCAAACCGCTTGCGCAGACTGACGTGTTCGGCAAGGTAGACGACGCCCATGCCTCCCTTGCCGATTTCCGAAGTGATCCGGAAATTGCCCATCACCCGGCCGATCATGGCGCTCTCCGGCGCCGTCCCGCTCGCGCCGGGCCCCGTTCCGGGTTTCAGTACACTCGTCTCGCGACGCTCCACTGCGCCTCCCGTCCCTCTATGAGCAACCCGTTCGTGCCATTCCGTCGTCCCCGTCGGCGTCGACCCCTCTTGCCCGTCTCGCGGCACGGCGACCAGACGCCCTCACTCCCGCGCGGCGCTTCCCCCGTTCCTCGTGGTCCGGAGACGCCCCGTTATTGCGTGATCATGACCTGGAGGTAGTCCTTGATCTGCTTCCGGAGTGCCTCGATTCGCTCCTTCTTCGCGGCTTCGGAGAGCCGATTGTCATTCTCTATGCGACGGGCCTCGGCCTGAAGCTTCTGAATATCCGCGTCGACACGCTCTTTTGCCTTCTGCTGTTGTTCGGTCTCGGATCGCAATTGGCGGTTTTCTTGCCGGAGGCGTTCCAGCCCCACCTCGAGGTCGTTGAGCGTCATCTGCTTGGTGTCGATCTCCGCGAGAAGTTTCTGCTGCTCCGCGGTCAGTTTCTGCCGCTCCGCGACCAGCGACGCGCGTTCACTCTCCAGCTGATTCAGCTTCGCTTCCTTGTCGGCGATTCTCGTCGTCATCTGTCCAGAGTCCTGCTGGAGCTGGGCGATGGCGCAGCCCGAGACGGCCACCACGTGGCAGGCAATGAGGAGGGAGCGAATCCTGACCACCCGCCCGCCTCTCAAATGCGCGCACTCTGCGAAGCCAGCGCTGCGGTATGCGCCTTCGTCTCTTCCAGGTTCGCTTCGAGCGCAGCGATCTGGGCATCGAGCCGGGGAGACGCACTGCTCTGCTTGGCGCGAAAGCTCTGCAGATCTTGAAGCTCCTTCTGACCGGCGGCCAGCTGCTTGTTGGCATAGTCGATCCGCTGAGCCAAGTCTTGCTTTTGCCGATCCAGCTCCTCTTTCGTCACCCGTTGGGCCTTCATTCGGGTCTCGAGGCTGGCGATCTTCGGCTCGAGGTCCGTCACTTCCTTTTGCAGGCGCTGGTTGTAAGCCCGCGTGTCCGAATTGACCGCTTCGGCAAACGCGATGCGCGTGTTCAGATCTTGTTCCTTTCCCTTCAGCATTTCGTGCCGTTTGGCGACTTGGTCGGCATACATGTAGCCGCCCGCGGCCCCGAGACCGGCGCCGACGCCGGCGCCGATGAGGGCGCCTTGGGCCCCACCCAGGGCGTATCCGAGACCGGCGCCCACCGCGGCTCCTATTCCGGCCCCGATTCCCGTTCCCTGCGCCCGAGCCGTGTCCTCCTGGGTGGCACAGCCCGTGAACACCAGGGTCAGGAGGAGGACGACCGCCACACCGAGCCGGTATATGTGTCGAGCTGATGTTGTCTTCATCGATCACCCCCGTGGTGTCATCGCCGCCATGAGAGCTATCGCCCGCCCGACGATAGGGGGAGACTAGGCTCAGATCGGGATCCTCGTCAATACGGTGATTCACCCATCGCGGCGAGTCGCCATTGCGCTTACTCTGTGGCCGACTACACAGTAAGCGCTCCTCGCCGCCTCGCGGTCTCCTCGAGGGTTTCAGTCGAGAAGCGCCGCGTAGGTGAGCACGCGGAGCTCGCGGCGCAAGGGATACGAGGAGGAGGGCATGAGCTGGGTCATGAAGATCACGGTCAGGTCCTCCACGGGATCGATCCAGAAGGCGGTGCTCGCCGCGCCCCCCCACGCGAACTCGCCCGGGGAGCCCAGGATTTGGGCCCGCGCCGGCGACTGCATCACGGAGAAGCCGAGCCCGAAGCCCACGCCCCCGTAGGCCGTCTCCGTGAACATGCCGGCCTGGGCGAGGTCGGTCAGGTCCTGACCGCCCGGGAGATGATTCATGGTCATGAGCTCCACCGTCTTGCGCCCGAGGAGCCGGACGCCGTCGAGCTCACCCAGGTTCTGCATCATCGAGGTGAAGCGGAAGTAGTCCGGGGCCGTGGAGAGAAGACCGCCACCCCCGGAGAAGAAGCTGCGCTTCCGGTAGCTGCTCTGGTCGGGGTCATCGATCATCTTCAGGCTGCCGTCGCCCTGCCGCTCGTAGTTGGCGGCGAAGCGCGCGATCTGCTGGTCGGCGAGGACGAAGCTGGTGTCGCGCATGCCGAGGGGTGCCAGCACGCGCTCGCGAAGGTAGGCGTCCAGGCGCTGGCCGGAGATGACCTCGATCAGATGTCCCACCACGTCGGTGGCCACCGAGTAGTTCCAGCGCGTTCCCGGGGAGAACTCCAGGGGCAGCTCGGCGAGGGTGTCGACCATGTCCTGGAGCGTGTAACCGCTCCGCGTCTGGTCGGCCACCCCGAGCTTGCGATAGGCAGCATCCACGTTGGTGCGCTCCATGAAGCCGTAGGTGAGGCCGGAGGTGTGGCTCAAGAGATCGCGGATGGTCATGAGGCGCTCCACGGGCGTCGTCTTGAACACCGGGTAGTTCCCGCCCACGAACACGCGCTGATTCTGCCAGGATGGGATGAAGCGATGCACGGGATCGTCGAGCTGGAAACGGCCTTCCTCGTAGAGCATCATCAGGCCCACGCTGGTGATGGGCTTGGTCATGGAGTAGATACGCCAGATCGAGTCGGAGGTCACGGGGCGCCGCCGCTCGATCTCGAGATGACCGAGCGGCTCCAGATAGGCGATCTGCCCTCGGCGCGCGACCAAGGTGAGCGTGCCGGCGATTTTTCCTGCGTCGACGTAGTGCTTGAAATGCTCGCCGATGCGCGCCAGGCGCGGCGAGGAGAGACCGACGTCTTCAGGCTTGGCGATCATGGAGTCCTCCTGGTCTTCGATATTGCCGGGACGGCGAGCGGTCCGGACGCCTTCATGGCCCGGCGGCCACCCGCGGCAGGTTCCACTGCTGCCAGACGCTGATCACGCGTAGGCCGAAGCAGGCGCTCGCGCCCGTCGCGGCGGCCAGCGCGGGAGACGTGGAAAGTTTGAGCGTGACGACCATGATGGCGGAGCCGAAGAGCGCGGCGGTGGCGTAGATTTCCTTGTGCAGCACGGCTGGCACCTGGGCGAGCAACATGTCCCGTATGGTCCCTCCCCCCGCGCCGGTGATGGCTCCCATCAGAATGGCGACGAAGGGATGGATGCCATAGGCGAGAGCCTTTTCGGTGCCCGCCATGGCGAAGAGACTCAGGCCCGCCGCATCCAGCACCATCAGCATCACTCCCGGCACCCGCTCCGCAATGCCGTGAAGCACGAAGGCGAGGCCGGCGGCGACGAAGGCCACCGTAGGGTAGCGCCAGTCGCGGATCGCCATGGGCGGCGCCGCCCCGATCAGCACATCACGCATCACACCGCCCGCCAGCGCCGTGGTGAAGGCCAAGACCATGACCCCGAGCAGGTCCAGCGAGCCCGCCATGCCGGCGAGCGCGCCTTCCAGGGCAAAGACGAAGATGCCGGTCAGGTCGACCACGTAGAGCAGCCGAGCGGTCGAGTCGCTGACGGGGTTCTTGGCGTCCGGCATCGGGTTCTCCGACCCGTGAGCTTATCAAATCCGCCACGTTCCAGGATGTGAACGCCGCGCGGGTCGCCGCCCGCGAGCAGAAATGCTAGACTCCTCAGGCGATGACGACCCCCGAATGGACCCGCTACACCCGAGCGTTGCCCTCCATCGCCGCCGCCGTCGGACGCACGCCCCTCGTGAAGCTCAACCGGGTCAGTGCCGGCGTGAAGCCCGCCCTCTACGTCAAGGTGGAATGGTACGGCGCCACGGGCAGCCTCAAGGATCGCATCTATCTCCACATGTTCGAGCGTGCGGAGGCCCGCGGCGATCTCAAGCCGGGCATGAGCGTGCTGGAGTGCTCGACAGGCAACGCGGGCATCGCCTGCTCGTGGGTGGCCGCCGTGAAGGGCTATCCCTGCACCATCGTCATGCCCGAGGGCATGAGCGAGGAGCGCAAGAAGATCATGCGCGCCTACGGCGCAGAGCTCGTCTTCACCAAAGGCGGCGAGAGCGACGTGGATCTCTCGCTGCAGAAGTTGCAAGAGATCCGGGCGACCGATCCCGCTCGCTACTGGGTCCCCGGGCAATTCGACAACGCGGACAACGTGGAGGCGCACATCCTCAGCACGGGACCGGAGATCCACGAGCAGATGGGCGGCCGCATCGGCGCCTTCGTCGACTCGCAGGGCTCGGGCGGCCTCCTCACCGGAGTGGGCCGCTATCTGCGGAGCCACGACCCCGCGGTCAAGCTCTACGCCGTCGAGCCCGCGGAGTGCGCGCTCCTCTCGAGGCGCGCGTGGGGGCACCACGGCATCGAGGGCATCGGCGACGGTTTCGTTCCGCGTAACCTCGACGTCTCCCAGCTCACCGGGGTCATCACCACCACCACCGAGGAGAGCGTCACCATCGCGCGTCGCCTCGCCCGGGAGGAAGGCATCTTCTGCGGTATCTCGAGTGGCTGCAATGTGGCGGCCGCTCTCAAGCTGGCGCGTCGGCATCCCGAGCTGCCCTCCATCGTCACCATCATCAATGACACGGGCCAGCGCTACTTCACCACTCCTCTCTGCGGAGAGGACAAGCACGTCGACATCCCCGAGCGCGACCATCCGCTCGACGCCCACACCGTGGCCCAGCTCGATCGCTATCAGAAGGCGTGGGAGATCATCGGGTGACCATCGCGCGGCGCGAGTACGACTTCCAGGCCGCGCGGAAGCGTCTCGAGGACAAGGCCAAGTCGGCGGGCGAGAAGCTCACCACCATCGAGGAGGCGGTGGCTCGCGTGAAGAACGGCGATCACGTCGCTCTCGGCGGCTGCCTCTTCTCGCGCACTCCCCTCGCCCTCGTGCGCGCCCTGCTCCGGCGGCGGCCCACCGGGCTCAGCCTCTCGCGCAACCTCATGTGCTATGAGGGCGAGTGGTGCATGGTCGCCGGCGCGGTAGACAAGATCGTGACGTCGTGGATGGGCATCGGGCTCCCGTGGGGGCTGTCGAAGATCCAGCGCGAGTACGTCGAATCGGGACGCGTGCCCATGGAGGAATGGAGCCATCTGGCGCTCGGTCTGCGCTACCGCGCGGCGGCCATGGGCGTGCCCTTCCTCCCGTCGCTGACCATGATGGGCTCGAGTCTGGTCGACGTGGGCGGGTCCAAGATCATCGACTGTCCGTACACGGGGGAGAAGCTCCTCGCCGTGCCCGCGCTCTTTCCCGACGTGGCGCTGCTCCACGTACACCGCGCGGACCGCCTCGGCAACTGCCAGATCGACGGCTATCCCCACATGGACGCGGACATCGCGCGGGCAGCCGCCACCGTGCTCGTCACCGCGGAAGAGATCGTGTCGGAGGAGGAGATCCGCCTCCGCCCGGACCGCACGGTGATCCCTGGCTTTGCCGTGGACGCCCTCGTGCACGTGCCCTTCGGTTCGTACCCGCACGAGTGCTATGGCCTCTACGACGCGGAGCCCGATCACTTCTCCACGTACGTGGACGGCATCAACCGGCACGGCGCGGCGGGGGTGCAGGCCTATCTCGACCGCTACGTCTATGGCCCGGCCGCCCATGGCGAGTACCTCGCCCTCTTCGGCGAGGGCACGCTCGCCGAGGCGCGGCGTCGCGGCATCGAGCTGGTGTCGTGAGCGCGTCCGGCAACGGCGTGAGCGCCAATGAGCTCCTCGCCGTGATGGGCTCGCGCGAGCTCAAGGACAACAGCACGGTGTTCGCCGGGGTAGGCGCGCCCATGCTCGCCTCCGGCCTCGCCCAGCGCATGCACGCTCCCCTCCTCACCATGGTGATCGAGGGCGGCATCGTAGGACCGCGCTGGAAGCCGGGCTCGCTGCCCATCTCCACCAACGAGATGCG
>DATGCY010000191.1:0-5635 GCA_035311385.1 Candidatus Methylomirabilota bacterium | reverse complement strand
AACCTCGCCACGGGCGTGGCCGATGCCAACCTCGACCGGGCCCCCCTCGTGGCCATCTCCGGCCAAGCGGGACGCGATCGGGTGCACAAGGAATCGCATCAGCGGATCGACATCGTGGAGACGCTGAGGCCGCTGACGAAGTGGAATACCCATGTGGAGACCGCGGCGGTCATCCCCGAGGTGATACGCAAGGCCTTCAAGCTCGCGGAGGCGGAGAAGCCCGGGGCGTGTCACGTCGAGGTACCGGAGGACGTCGCGGGCGAGATGGTGGAGGGCACGCCGCTGTCGACGGAGCGGCCGCGGCGCCCTTCCCCGGATCGCTACGCGCTTCAAAAGGCGGCCCGCCTCATCGATGGCGCCTCGTTCCCGCTGATCTTCGCTGGCAACGGGGTGATCCGTGGCGGGGCGTCGCGCGAGCTGCGCGAGCTGGCCCGGAGGCACGGCATCCCGGTGGTGCACACCTTCATGGCCAAGGGGTCGATGCCCTACGACGACGATCTCTGCCTGCTCTCCGCCGGCCTCCAGGCGCGAGACTACGTCTCGTGCGGTTTCGACAAGGCCGACCTCATCATCGCCGTGGGCTACGATCCGGTAGAATACGCGCCCAAGTTCTGGAACCCCGACCGGAAGAAGCCGATCATCCACGTCGATTTCACGCCGGCCGAGGTGGATAGCTTCTACCAGCCCGCCGTCGAGGTGGTGGCCGACGTGCGCGAGGCGCTCGAGCTCCTCAACGAGCTCGTCAATGGGCAGAAGGACCCCGCGCCCTTCGTCACGCTGCGGCGCTTCATTCTCGAGCAGCTCGAGGAGGGGGCCACCGACGACTCGTTCCCCCTCACCCCGCAGCGGATCTTGCGCGATCTTCGCGCGCAGCTGGGGCGTGACGACATCCTCATCTCCGACGTCGGCTCGCACAAACTTTGGATCGCCCGGACGTATCCGGCGTACGAGCCGAACACCGTGCTGATCTCGAATGGCTTCGCGGCCATGGGGTTCGCGCTTCCCGCGGCCATCTCCGCCAAGCTCGTGCATCCGGAACGAAAGGTCGTGGCGGTGAACGGCGATGGCGGCTTTCTCATGAACTGCCAGGAGCTGGAGACGGCGCGTCGCCTCGGGCTGGCCATCGTCAACGTGATCTTCCGTGACGGCGGCTACAACCTGATCCAGTGGAAGCAGCGGACGCACCTCGGGCGGGAGTCCGGCGTGACCTTCGGCAATCCCGACTTCGTCGATCTGGCTCGTGCCTTCGGTGCCAAGGGCTATCGCGTGGAGTCGGCCCGCGGGCTCGGGCCGATCCTCACGGAGGCCCTGGCCCACGATGGACCGTCCATCGTGGACGTGCCCGTGGACTATCGCGAGAATGCAAAGCTGACGGCGCGGCTCGGCCAGCTCGTCTGCCCCATCTGACGGGCGCCCGCCGACGTCGGAGTAGGGGAGCGCTGGTGGACGAGCTCGCTCGCTTCGCTCCGATCGAGGTGACGCTGCGGAATAGCCGCCGGGTGCGGCTGCGGGAGATTCGTCCCGACGACCGCGACGAGGTGCAACAGGCCTTCGGCCGGCTCTCCAGCGAGTCGCGTTACATGCGTTTCATGTCGTTCCTGAAGGAGCTGTCGCCGCGGATGCTCGAGGGCGCGGTGAATCCCCCGCGGGAGCGTGAGTTCGTGATCGTTGCGGAGATCGATGCGCCCGACGGCATCGACATCGTAGGGGGCGCGCGCTACATCCAAGGAGAGGGACAGGCGTGCGAGTTCGCCATCACGGTGGCCGACGACTGGCAGCGTGTGGGGCTCGCCTCCCGGCTCATGCGCGAACTGATCACGGCCGCGGCGGCCCGAGGGCTCCAGCGCATGGAAGGCTTCGTGCTGGCGAGCAACGGCCCCATGCTCGGCCTGGCGCGCCGTCTCGGCTTCAGCCTCCACGCCGATCCGCACGACTCCACGGTGGTCGTGGTGAGCCTCGACCTGGCCGCGGCGCCTCCGCCCTCGTGAAGCCTGCCGTGAGTAGATCCGCTACGGGTCCGTCCGGCTGATCTTCGAGCCTTCTGCGATTTGCCGGCCATCGGGGACTCGCTCACTTCGAACATTCTGCGCGCCCGATCCATGCTAGCAGCGTGAGCGAGGTTCTGTGCTAGCGTGACTCCTCGAGATTACGTGGGCAAAGCGTCGGGAGACGGATCGCGAATGACTCGCATGGTCGCCATCGCGTGACCGCTCACCTCCGGACATGGGCGTGCGTTCTCTTCGCGGCGGCGATGATCGCGGCGCCTGGCGAGAGGGTCTACGGGCAGGCCCTCGAGCCGCGGTCCTACACGAACACCCCCGTCGGCATCAACTTCCTACTCCTGGGGTACGGCCACACCCAAGGCGACGTCGGCTTCGACGCATCCTCGCCCATCAAGGACGCCAAGTTCCACGTCGACGCCGGCTTCGCCGCCTATGCGCGGTCCGTGGACGTGTGGGGGCTGTCGGGAAAGGTCCTGAGCGTGGTTCCCTTTGCGGAGGCGTCGGGGAGCGCGACGGCGGCGGGACAGTCAAAGGAACGCCAGGTGTTTGGGCTCGCCGATCCGATCCTCCGCGCGTCGGTCAACTTCTTCGGCGCCCCTGCGCTCACCATGGAGGACTTCCCGAGATATCAGCAGGACCTCATCGTGGGGGCCAGCTTTCAAATGACGGTTCCCCTCGGGCAGTACAACTCGGACAAGCTGCTGAACGTCGGGACCAACCGCTGGTCCTTCAAGCCGGAGCTCGGGATGTCCAAGGCGTGGGGACCGCTGACCGTGGAGGTCATCCCCGCCATCACGTTCTTCACCACCAACCACGACTTCTTCGGCGGCAAGACGCTCGAGCAGGATCCGATCTATTCCGTGCAGGGCCACCTCATCTACGAGTTCGCTCGCGCCTTCTGGGCCGCCCTCGATACCACGTACTACACGGGCGGCCGCACGACGCTGGACGGCGTGCAGGGCCCGCAACTGGAGAACGTGCGCGTGGGGGCGACCGCCGCCCTTTCCTTGACCCGGTATCAATCGATCAAGCTGTACGGCAGCACCAGCGTCTACAGCCGCAACGATACCGGGTTCTGGGTCATCGGGATGGCCTGGCAATACCGCTGGGGCGGAGGCCTGTAGGACCCACCTGGCAGGGCCCGGCGGACAAGTTTCGGGGTTCCTTCAGGACTTCAGACGACGATTCGAGGAGGATGCCCAGGCGCGATGAGCGAACACCAGAGGCGTGCTCCGGTCCATCCGCCCAGCGAGGGAACCGGATTCGTCTCCGTCGAGGCGCTCGACCAGACGCTGGCGGCGGCCGTCGATGAAGAGATCCTTGGCTGGACCGCGAAGGACGTGATCGGACGGCTGGCCGAGGAACGCGGATGACGCAGCGAGACATAAGCCCGGGCTAGTGCAAAAGAACTATTGGTGAATCGAGGGTGCTTGCGTAGACTGGCGCCGGTCGATTTGACCTTCGAGGGCTTGATATGTCGGCGTGTTCGGCTCGAGCGATCTGGACGACGCGCTCGATTCTCTGCGAGAGCTGCTGGCGCCAAACAGGGAGGCCCGACCGATGACCAGATCCAAGCTCGTGGGTATCACCGCCGTCACCTTGCTATGGGGAATGACGCTCCCCGCTCACGCCACCCCGCCCATGCTCAAGCAAGCGAAGGACGCGGGATTGCCCGCCAAGAACTGCCAGTACTGCCATACCGTGGCCGTCCCGAAGAAGGAGACCTTCAAGCTCGATGAGCTCAACGACCGCGGCAAGTGGCTGATGACCGAGAAGGACAAGACCAAAGCCAAGGACATCGACGCAGGCTGGCTGAAGAACTACCCCGGCGCCAAGTAACGCGTTGAGGCCTTGGGCCGCGGTAGCCGCGGTCATCTCCCTTCTGCGCCCCGTCGCGCTCTGGGCCGCGGAAGAAGGTGTGCCCCCGCCGCACGGCTGGATTGGCACGACCTCGGAGTGGATCAGGGGGTTCGGGATCGCCTTTGCGCTCCTCAACCTCTTCCTTCTGTGGATGGCGTGGCGGAGCCTGGCCCGAACCGGCATCACTCCCATCACGCGGGGCTGGCTCCTTGTGGCGATCGGGCTCGTGCCCCTCATGGTCGCCTTCCTGTCCTTCGCCCACGGCCTCGAGAGCTCCGCCACCGTGTCCGCCTGTGGCTCGTGCCACGTGATGACGCCCTTCGTTCAGGACCTCCACAACGTCAAGAGCGACACGCTGGCCGCCACCCACTTCAAGAATCGGTACATCCGCGAGAACCAGTGCTACACGTGCCACTCCGACTACGGTCTCGCGGGAACCTTCAAGGCCAAGTTCGAGGGCCTGGGACACGTCTGGCGTTACACCACTGGCCTCTACGAGCTGCCCATCAAGATCAAGCAGCCCTATCCCAATCTCCGGTGCCTCGAATGCCACGGAGAGTCGCAGAAGTTCCTGAACTCTGAGGGCCACCCGAAGGAAGACATGCGTAGCCTGATGGACGGGTCGGTGTCTTGCATCACCTGCCACGGTCCTGTGCATCCGGAGCAGAAGAAGGCGGCGATGCGATGAGCGAGCGTCGCATCCCCCGGCGCGGCTTTCAGATCGCCATCGTGCTCACGGTGCTCTTCAATCTCCTTGCCCTCCTCGTCATGATCCACACCACGCCCATCCTTTTCACCCTGTTCATGTTCGTGGGCCAACCATTGTTCGTTCTCGCCCTGGCTCTCCTGGTCGGCGCCGTGGTGGCCGATCTCAGGGAAAAGCAGCTCCTGTAGGTGGCCATGACCGACCACCGCGGGCACCTGCTTCTGGTGATCGGCCTCGCCCTCGCTGCGTTCTCTGTTGGCCTCCTGCTCGGCCTGCCTCCGGCGTCCACCGCTCAGGAGGCCAAGCCGCTGGTCATCACCCAGGAGCCGGCCAAGCCTGCCGCCGCTACTCCTGCGCCGGGCTCCGACAACTACGTGGGGGCGGAGACCTGCAAGGGCTGCCACGACGAGGCGTGGAACAAGTTCGCCAAGACGCGCATGGGCCGTCTTTTCCTCTACCAGGCCCGCGACGCCAACGAGAAGAACGCCTGCGAGAACTGTCACGGCCCTGGGAAGGCCCACGTGGAAGCGGGCGGAGGCAAGGGGGTAGGGGGTCTCATCACCTTCGCCAAGAACGATCCCACGCCGGTCCTGAAGCGTAACCAAATCTGCCTCGACTGCCATACCAAGGGCGAACGCATCTTCTGGAAAGGCAGCAGCCACGAGTCCCGCAACGTGGCCTGCACCAACTGCCACACCCTCATGGACAACGTCAGCCAGAAGCACCAGCTCACCCGCGAGAACGAGATCGAGACCTGCGGCACCTGCCACCTGCAGAAGCGCGCCCAAACCATGCGCTCCTCCCACATGCCGGTGCGCGAAGGCAAGATGACGTGTAGCTCGTGCCACAGCCCACACGGCTCGGTAACGCCGGCCCTGCTCAAGGAGCCGTCGCTGAACGACTCGTGCTTCACCTGCCATGCGGAGAAGCGGGGTCCATTCCTTTGGAGCCACCAGCCGGTGGTGGAGAGCTGCGCGAACTGTCACGACCCGCACGGGACCAACCACGATGCCATGCTGAAGCTGGCCAAGCCGCGGCTCTGCCAGCAGTGCCACACGGAATCCGG
>DATGCY010000190.1:0-6906 GCA_035311385.1 Candidatus Methylomirabilota bacterium | reverse complement strand
TCTCGTAGAGGGTGCCCTTGTCGGTGGCGGCGGCCACCACCACTCCGGGCATCTTCTTGGATTCGACGGCCTGGGTGAAGACACTGTCGACCTTGGGTAGGCTTGCCATGCTGTCGCCTCCTTGCGGAACGGATGCGGGTGGCTCTCGGCACTCTAGATGGGGGGACCGTAACTCCGGCACGTGGCCAAGGTCAAGCAGACGGGGAAGCGATGTCCCAGTGCTCCACACTTTCCTGACCCACTGGAATGACGCCGCGCTCGAAGTGTCCGCATTCCCTCATCTCTGCACATGGCACCGGGCTTGCTCGAAAAAGAGCCGGGAGGGAGGAACGTGGTCTGTCCCGAAACGACCTGGCAGAGCAATAGAAGGAGGACGAAGAGATGACGAAAGCATTGCTTGTGGCGAGCTTGGGAATCGTGCTTGCGGTCCCTGCATTTCCCGACCCCGGCGTGGCACAGTCTGGCTGCCCGACGGAGGTTGAGCAGGCTAAGGAGATGCTGAGGCAGAAATCGGCCGCCATAAACCCCGATGATGTCCAGGTGCCTCGTGCCATGGCCGGGGCGCGACAGGACGTGCAATCTCCTCGTGGGAATCAGGACGTCCAGTCGCCGCGCGGCAATCAGGACGTGCAGTCGCCCCGTGGGAACCAGGACGTCCAGTCTCCTCGGCAGAACCAGGACGTGCAGTCGCCGAGAGGGAATCAGGACGTGCAGTCCCCCCGTGGAAACCAGAACGTCCAGTCGCCCCGTGGGAACCAGGACGTTCAGTCACCGCGCCAGAACCAGGATGTGCAGTCGCCGCGCGGCAATCAGGACGTCCAGTCCCCTCGTGCGGGGAGCGGTGCCACGGCGAGCAGTCACACTCCGCGCTCCGCAAACGTGACCAAGGCGCAGTCGCTCGTGAAGGAAGCGGAGGCGGCCTGCAAGGCCGGCAACATGACGCAGGCCTCCCAGAAGGCCAAGAGCGCCATGGCGTTACTGAAGTAGCGAGCGAGGGGTCGGTGGGAGAAATCCCGGGTGTCGACCACCCGGGGTTTCCTTTTTGGCGAGCTCGAGCATCGACAGCGGGCACTCGTGCGGCTACTATTGGGCGGTGTGAGCGATGTAGCTCCCGATAGCGCCCAGTAGCCGCAGGAGGGCCACCACATGCTGTCACGAGAAGAAAACGAGCGGGTCACCCGGATCGGCCCTGCCACGCCCATGGGGCAGACCATGCGTCGCTATTGGCTTCCCGCGCTCCTCGCCTGGGAGCTGCCGGAGCCCGATTGTCCGCCCGTGCGCGTGAAGCTGCTCGGCGAGGAGCTAGTCGCCTTTCGTGACTCACGCGGCCGCGTCGGGCTCCTCGACGAGCGCTGCCCGCACCGCCAGGCCTCGCTCTTCCTCGCGCGCAACGAAGAGTGTGGGCTCCGCTGCGTCTACCACGGCTGGAAGTTCGACGTGGACGGCCGTTGCGTCGACATGATGAACGAGCCCGCGGAGCTCGAGTTCGCGCACAAGATCCGAACGGGCAGCTATCCCACGGTAGAAGCGGGCGGTGTCATCTGGGCCTACCTCGGGCCCGCCGACCGGCGGCCCCCGCTGCCTCACTTTGCGTGGACGCAGGCGCCGCCGACGCATCGCCACGTCTCGAAGGTGATCCAGGAGAGCAACTGGCTGCAAGGGCTCGAGGGCGGCATCGACACCTCGCACGTGCCCATCCTCCACCGCGTGATGACCGTGGACTCCTCGCGGCCCGGCTTCAAGCCCGGCGATCCCTTCGTGCGCGGCAAGGCGCCCACCCTGGAACTGGACGTCACCGACTACGGCTATCGTTACGCTGGCCTCCGCCCCCTCGACGGCGGCGACATCCACGTGCGCGCGTATCACTTTATCCTGCCCTTCCACCAGATCCGACCCGCGCGCACCGGCTCGGGCGGTCGCGGCATGTCGGGCGCGGCCGGCCATATCTGGGTGCCCATGGATGACGTCACCACCATGGTCTACAACTGGGAACACAGCGTCACCGCGCCGCTGACCGAAGAGGATCGCCTGGAGACGCGGCTCGGCAACGGCCCGCTAGACGTGGACCAGACCACCTTCCGATCCAAGCGCAACCGCGAGAACAACTACCTCCTCGATCGCCGGGTCCAGCGCACCGAGACCTTCACGGGCATCGACGGCGTCAACGTGCAAGACCGCGCGGTGCAGGAGAGCATGGGCGCCGTCGTGGATCGGAGCCGCGAGCACCTCGGTCCCGCGGATCGGGCGGTGATCCAGGCGCGCCGGCTGCTCCTCCAGGCGATCGCCGCCGTCGAAGCAGGCGGGACGCCCCTCGGTGTCGAGCCTGCGTACTACGGATTGCATCCAGCGGAGTCGGTGATTCCCTACGGTTCCGACTGGCGAGCGCTCCTCGTCGCCGCCGAGCAGCTCGTCGCGGCGTCGATGGCGGACAAATAACGGAGCGCGCGCACTCGAGCACCGAGTCCGATCCTACGGTTCGGTGCGCCTGCGGCTCGCGGACTCGTGTCCCCTGAGATGGAGGGGTGATCTTTCTCAGGTGGCGGGAATGTTCGTGTGGGAAGGCGTGACCGGGTAGCGGCGGCACTCCTTCATTTTGTCCTCGCGGGGAACCCGAAGTAAATACGGCATATGCCTCCGTCCGGCATGTCTCTTGCCCTCTATGAGTTAGCCGCGCTAAGGAAGTCACGCGGCAAAGGAGGGTGCCATGAAGGCATCGGGAACAGTGCTTACGAGTCTCGCGCTCGTCGCTCTGGTCAGTGGCTGTGCCGGAGCGGGCGTGAGCCACAGCTCGTACTCGAGGGACCAGGTTCCTGCCACGTTTGTCGAGAATCAGCTTGCCGGCACGTGGCAAGGATCCTTCAGCAAGATCGACGCCTCGCTCTATGAGGACGAAGGCAACTGCGTGCTACAGATCAGGCCGGATGGAACGTTCACGGCGACAATGAGCAAGGCGAAGCTCGGCACGAACAATCTTGCCAAGCCGGAGAGCTTCTCGGGGACGGTCGTCTCGCGAGGCAATCGCGTGATGCTAACCACGGCCCAGGGCCCGCGGCTGACTCTGATGCGCCGAGGTGACACGCTCTATGCGGTGGCCGAGGACCCGACGGTGGAGGCTCCGATCACCATGAGCCTGCGCCACGTGTCCACCCAGGTCTCACAGACCAACGCTCCGTCCGCCCCGTCGCTCCAATAGCCACGACACACCAAAGCCCAACACGAGGCCCCAGAATGGGGCCCCGATGTTGGCGACGGGCAGATCTGCAACGGTGACGAGAAAGGCCACGAGCGCGCCCAGCGTATAGCGTCCCGCGAAAGCGATGGTGAAGGTGCCCTGCAGTACGCGCAGCAGGGCGAGCCCGGCCAGGGCCGAGATGAAGGCGGGCGGAGTGCCAAGCATGAGCCGCGTCACCGTGGGCGCGAGCAGCCCGAAGCCGATGGCGAGGACGCCCACGGCGATCCCCGCCGTGTACTGGCGCGGCCGCTCTCCTGCGCTCGAGATCACCGCGTTGACGGGTCCCGTGAGACAGGTGGACACGGTGCCCGTTATCGCGGTGACCATGGACATCGCGCCGCAGGCTGAGGCGATCGCGTTGACGGGCGGCTCGTGGCCGGCCGCGCGGAGGACAGCGATGCCCTGGCCGTTCTGGACCACGAGCACGGCGATCACCAGGGGAACGACCAGCTCGACCATGGCCTGCCACGAGAAGACCGGTGCGTGAAGAACGGGATGGGCCAGCGCGAAAGCGCTCCCTGCGTCCGGGTGGAACGCGCCAAGCGCGCCGACCATGATACCGCCGGCGAGCATGGCCGCAATGAGGGGCGGCAACTGTCGGGCAAGCTTCGGGGCGCCGCTCACTGCGAGAAACACCGCGACCATGGGGGCGGCGATCCAGAATCGATCCCGCATGGCATAGACGAGATCAAGAGCGAAGCGCAGGAAGACGCCCGAGACCATGCCCATGACCACGGGCATGGGAATCGCCTCCATGCAGCGCCGCACCCAGCCGGAGAGCCCGAGGACGAGCATCAGCGCTCCCGTGGCGAGGAACGCTCCGACGATTTCCGCGAGGGTCAGGTGGGTGAGGGCGGGGCCGACGAGCACCGTGCCGGGAATCGACCAGAGCAACACCAGCGGCTGGCGGTAGAGCCAGCTGAAGGCGATGCTGATAAGCCCGTTGAGCAGGAAGCCGCCGAAGAGCCACGACGCCACGTCGGAGGACCCGAGACCGCTGCGCGTGGCGATGGTGAGGATGATGGCCACGGGCCCCGACGCGGCAAAGATGAACGCCGCGAAGGCGGTGGCCCCGTAGAGGGCGCCGAAGTCCGAGGCGATCTGGGAAGGCGACGGGGGCCGTGCCGCCGGGTGTTCGAGTTGGATGACCGATTACCTCGAGGACGGAGGAGGGGAAGGGCGGGTCACGCCGGCATTGTAGTGCGGCATGCCGCGCGCGGCTCAGCAAGTTGAGCCGTTCGTCGCGTGCGGTTTGACCCGGCTCGCCCCGCTCTGGGATGATCGCGCGAACATGCACGACGGCTCGCCCGTGTGGTGAGAAGACACACGCTGTCGCCGAGGTCCCCCGGCTATCGCTGGGTGATGGTCTCCACGCTGTCCGTGACGGAGACGATCACCTGGGGCATCCTCTACTACGCGTTCGGTGTGCTCCTCGCGCCCATGGAGCGCGACATGGGCTGGTCGCGCGCACAGAGCACGGCCGCCTTCTCGATCGCGCTCCTCTTGGCCGCCGCGGGCGCCGTGCCCGTGGGACGCCTCGTCGACCAGGGGCGCGCCCGCGTCATGATGACGCTCGGCTCTTGCGCGGGCACGCTGCTCCTCGTGCTCTGGGCGCGCGTGGAGAGCCTCCACGCGCTCTACCTGGTGTGGGCGGGCATCGGCCTCACCATGGCCACCGTGCTCTACGAGCCCGCCTTCGCCGTCCTCGCCAAGTGGTTCGTGCACGATCGCGAGCGCGGCTTCACCATCCTCACGCTGGCCGCCGGGCTCGCCAGCACCATCTTCAATCCCATCTCGAGCTGGCTGGCGGGCTGGCTCGGGTGGCGACAGGCCGTCCTCGTGCTCGCGGGCTTCATGGGCGCGACGACCATACCGATGCACGCGCTCCTGCTCCGCCCGCACCCACGTGGCGACGGCGAGGCGTCGACAGCCGCGAGCGTCCCCTCGGCCTCGGGGCCGGACGTGGACGCTCGCGCCGCTCTGCGGACGGCGACCTTCTGGTTCCTCGCGCTCGCTTTCCTGATCCAGTCGTTTGCGCATGCGGGCATCAGCTTGCATGCCGTGCCCATGCTCATCGAGTGGGGCTATCCGCCCACCTTCGCGGCGACCATGATCGGTCTCGTTGGCGTCATGCAGGTGCTCGGGCGTCTCGTGTTCGCGCCGCTGCGCACACGGCTGCCCTCGCGCTCGGTGACCATGCTGATCTTGGCCTTCCAGAGCGTGTCCTTCCTCGTCCTGTGGGGCGTGCATGGCATCTACGGCCTCGTGGCCTTCGTGGCCTGCTTCGGCATCAGCAACGGCATGGCCACCCTCGTGCGCGCCTCCATCGTGGCCGAGCTGTGGGGGCGCACACACTACGGCGCCATCGCGGGCGCGCTCTCCGTGTGGTCGACGCTGGCCCGCGCCGTCGCGCCCGTGAGCATCGGCATCGCCTACGCGCTGGGGGGTGGCTATCGACCTGTGCTGGTGGGGCTGGCCATCCTCTCCGCCCTCGCCGTGCTGTCCGCGGGGCGGGCGCTGAGGGAAGACGCGACCTAGGCGGGCGGAGGGCCGAAGGTCATGACGGAGGTTGGCTGCACCTTGACGAGCACGCGCACCTCGCCCTTGGGGTCGCGCAGCGGGTAGGGCGTGGTGTTGATATAGCGGCGGGCCAGTTCGTCGATGTTCTCGGTGGCCTGGCGTCCCCGGGCGGGATCGGTCTCCTCGATCGTCTCCACCACGCGTCCGTTGATGGCGACCCAATGGTAGGGGTTCTCCGGGTTCACGCACAGGATGGCCACATCCGGCCGCGCGCGCATGTTGCGGTCCTTGAGGCGTCCCTTCTTGGTGTTCAGGAGGATGTAACGGCCGTCGTGGGCGAGCCAGACCGGGGTGAGCTGGGGTAGGCCGTTCGGCTTGATGGTGGCGAGGGTTGCCGTCACGTTCTTCTCGAGCATCCAGCGGTAGGAGGGATCGAGATCGGCGATGGAGGAGATCTGCCCGCGCTTCCCCGTCTCGAAGGCGTTGTCGTTGCCCGGCATGATGACGTCGGCAGTGCGGATGGCCATGGGGGTTCCTCCTTGGCGTGGATGTTGGCCGTGACGCCATCGTAGTCGAAGGCGTGCAGCTCAGCCAGCCTCCTGTAGTATCGTCGCTCGCAGACAGGGCGGAGCATGGCGCGCATCGAGCTCATCAACGTGTGCAAGACCCTCGGGGAGCGGGGCGGCGCCCCCGGCTACGAGGTCATGCTGGATGCGGCCCATCCGGCCTCTCGCTCGGCGCCGGGTCGCGGGCGCGACACCGCCTTCTCCATCCAGGACCTGAGCCTCACCGTGCCCGACGGCAAGACCATGGTCGTGCTGGGCCCGAGCGGCTGTGGCAAAACAACCCTCCTCAAGCTCATTGCGGGGCTCATTACCCCCGACGCGGGCCGCGTGCGCTACGACGGCGTGGACGTGAGCGACGTGGCGCCGGGGGCGCGGCGCATCGGCATGGTCTTCCAGAACTACGCGCTCTATCCGCACTTCACTTCACGGACCAATGTGCTCTCGTACTTCCTGTTCCGGAAGAAGACCCCGGAGCTCGACGCCCTCGCCCAAGCCAAGTATCGGCGCACGAGTGAGCTGATGGGCGTGGAGCTCGAGTATCTCCTCGACCGCAAGCCCACCGGGCTCTCCGGAGGGGAGAAGCAGCGG
>DATGCY010000189.1:0-3517 GCA_035311385.1 Candidatus Methylomirabilota bacterium | reverse complement strand
GCTCCTGCATGATCACAGAGCTGACGAGCACGATGGCGAAGAGCAGCAGAAGGACGGCCGAGATGGCGAGGATCTTGACGCGCACGGTCATATGAGGTGCCGATCCTGACAGAGGGACGGAGCGGAGTCAAACAAGGGAGTGACCGACGGGCCCTGGCTCATGGGGCCTCCCGGCGGCTAGGGCGAGAGCTTCGCGGCGAGCAGCTTCAGGTCCTGTGCGTTCACGTCGGAGACGAGGGCGTAACCGAGCTCGCCCTCGCGCCACAGCAGCACGTTGAAGCCTCGCGCCGAGCTCTGATAGATCTCCTCACGGCCGAGATGCTCCAGGCCGCTTGTGGGCCACGACAACCCCTCGGCCTTGAAGACGAAGAGGGAGATGGTGTGGAGGCGGCGGCCGAACACGAAGGCGGCGGCCTTGCGGTCCACGAAGTAGCCGACGGCGCCCCCGCGGAGAGGGAACTCGTCGTCGCCCGCGAAGCGGATACCCGGGGCGAAGTCGAGCTTGCCCGTGAACCACGGGATGACCTGGTGGATGCCGCTGCTCTCCACCTCCAGCGGATGCTGACTCTGGAGCAGCCGCACATGGTCGTTGACGGCCTCGCTCACCATGACGGCGGTAGCCTGGCTATGCGGAGAGAGGAGTTGAAACGCCACGGGCACGAGGAGGAGGAGCACGGCGGCGGCAAGGGCCGCGGGGACCAACACGCGGGGCCACGGTCGCCGAGCCGTGGGCGCCCCCGCGGCAGGCGCTGAAGGCCACCTCGCCATGAGTCTCCGTTTGAGCCCGATGGGCGCCGGATACTGCGGGGTACGGCGCTCGAGGAGGAGGGTCAGCTCACGCTCCACCAAGTCGGCCTGCGCGCACTCGACGCAGCCGTCGATGTGACGGCGTACCTCGGGGGCGACGTCGCCCCCGAGCTGGCCGCGCTGGAAGTCGAGCAGGTGATCGCGCACGTCGTGGCAGTCCATACCCTTTCCTATCGCTTCCAGTCCTTGAGGAGCGCGCGCAGGGCGGCGCGCGCTCGGAAAAGCCGCGACTTGACGGTACCCACCGCGCAGCCGAGCACGTGGGCGACCTCCACCTCCGTGAGGCCCTCGAGGTCGAGGAGGATCACCGTGCGCGCGTCCTCCGCGAGCATCATCAGCGCGCGCTCGATCTCCTCGGCCATGACCTTGCGCAGCCGGTCG
The DNA here is from genome assembly GCA_035311385.1 of Candidatus Methylomirabilota bacterium. GTDB lineage: Bacteria > Methylomirabilota > Methylomirabilia > Rokubacteriales > CSP1-6 > AR37. Next base: position 2,329 of record DATGCY010000189.1, on the reverse strand, counting down.
AGCTCCACCTCGTCCTTGGCCCGGCCCACGTCGGCCGGACCGTACCCGATGGGCGCCACGGTGTCGAGGCCGCCCACCGTGGGATTGCCGCGCTGGCGCCGGTACTGGCTGATGAACGTGTTGCGGAGGATCCGGAAGAGCCACGCTTTGAGATTGGTGCCAGGGGTGAACTGCCCCGCGCTTCCCAGGGCGCGGCTGTACGTCTCCTGCACCAGGTCTTCCGCGTCGGTGTCGTTGCCCGTGAGATAGCGGGCGAGGTTGTGGAGGGCATCCGCATAGGCGAGGGCCTCTGGTCCCAGATCTCCTACTGCAGGGTCCGGCATACCCCTACGATACCGCGGCTCGCCGCGGCTTGCGCGCCCGCACGAGGAGGAAGGTGGGGCGCCGATCCTCGTCCGCGAAGTCGGGGCGGCGCCGGAGCGTCTCGGCGTCGGGGACGGGCTCGAGCACCCGCTCCACCATGAACCCTGCGTCGACAAGGCCGTTGACGAGGGTAGCGAAGGTGCGGTGGTACTTGCGCACGCCGTCCACGAACCAGCGCTGCGCGCGCAGACCTTCATCGGCATAGCGGTCTAGCGCCCAGTGCAGGCGGCGCCCCTCGGCGTCCGTCACCCAGCCGCTGGCGGGATCGATGGCCGTGTAGATCGGGTGCTCCGTCGAGTAGACGAGCACGCCGCCCGGGGCTAGCCAGCGTGCGATGCGGCGGACCAGCCCCGCGTAGTCCTCGACGTAGTGGAGGGCCAGCGAGCTGACCACCAGATCGAAGCGCTCGGAGTCGAACACCACGTGCTCGAGCGCCTCCCGGCGATAGGTGATGCGCGGATGGGCGCGCTCGGCCTGGGCCACGGCGAGCATGCGCTCGGAGAGGTCCACGGCGACGACCTTGGCCGCCCCGTGCTCGGCCATGTGGAAAGCGAGCTGGCCGAGTCCGCAGCCGAGATCGAGCACATGCTTGGCGCCGACGTCGGGGAGGAGAGCCATGAAGTCCGCGTGCTCGACAGCGCGGGTCCACCCATGGCCGAAGCGCTCGAGCGTCGAGTAGCCGGCGAGGAACTCCGGGTCGTCGTAAATGTTTTGCGGTGCGTCGCCCATGGCCGCCGGCCGGCTAGAGCGCGCGCACGGCGCGCAGGACATCGTTCGGATCAGGGCGAACCTGGAAGTTGTGGCTCACCGAGAACCAGCGGACGACGCCGTCCTTATCCAGTACCACGGTGGCGGGACGCGGCACGTCCTGGCCATCGGGTCCGCCGCGGGCGTGGATCAGGCCATAGCGGCGCGCCACGGTGAGGTCCCTGTCGGCGAGGAATCGATAACCAAGGCGGAGACCCTCGGCGACCTTCTGGCTCTGCTCGTTGGGATCGGGTGAGATGGCCACGATCTCCACCCCGACCTTTTCGGCTTCCGAGAGCTGCGCTCCAAGACCTTGGAGCTCGGCCATGCAGAACGGTCACCAATAGCCACGGTAGAAGACGATGATGACGGGCTTCTTGCCACGATAGTCAGCGAGGGTGACGGGACGGCCGCTCGCGTCGGGCAGCGTGAAGTCGGGAGCCCGCTCACCCACGTGGAGGGCGGTGGCGGTGTCGGGCACCTGCGCCGCCACGAAGTTGAACCACGCGCCGGCGATCAGGAGAAGACCTGAAATGCCGAGGGCGATCCAGCCCGGCCAGCGTCGGCCCCGCGTGCGCGTCACCGCGAGCACGGCCAGCCCCGTGGCCACCGCGAAGGCCGCCACGTAGCCCTCGGGATGATTGCGCACGACGGCGACGCGGAAGAATAGAACGTAGGCGGCGATGGCTCCGAGGGCGACGAGCGGGCTCAAGATAGCGAGGCGTGTGGAGCTTTCCACGCGCTGATTGTGCCACGGGCTTTGACGGCCGGCCATCGATGGCGCGGGACCGCGGCACAGAAAAAGTGGGCGAGAGCGCTCGGATTTGGTATCACGTAGGGAGATGGCTACTGCCCTCGCGAAGGCGCCCGCTCCCGCCGCCGCGCCCAAAGCCTCCGTCTCCGCCGCCGAGATGGGCGCGCGCCAGCGCGAGATCTCCGTCTCCGAGTTCTTCACCAAGAACCGCCATCTCTTGGGCTTCGACAATCCGCGCAAGGCGCTCCTCACCTGCGTGAAGGAAGCGGTGGACAACGCCCTCGACGCCGCTGAGGAGGCGGGCATCCTGCCCGACGTGGTGGTCACCGTCGAGGTCGCCTCGAGCAACGGGGCGGCCCCGCCCGCCAGCCAGGCCACGCGCTTCCGCGTCACGGTGAGCGACAACGGTCCCGGCATCGTGCGCCAGCAGATCCCGCCCATCTTCGCCAAGCTCCTCTACGGCTC
>DATGCY010000188.1:0-13655 GCA_035311385.1 Candidatus Methylomirabilota bacterium | reverse complement strand
CGGACGACAGGCGATTGAAGAGCTGGAAGCCATCACCGAGGAATTCGGCAGCGTTGTCTCGAAGCTTCAGCGAGTTGACCCGCAAACGTACCTCGATGCGATGCCCGCGGATGAACATAGTCGGACCATCGCCCGCCGGTTAGAGGAAACGTTGCGGACGGTCTGGGACGACATTTCCACGGGAGTCGTTCGCATCCAGAAGGCAATCGATGCGGTCTCTGAGGCGATCTTCGCCGTCGCCGGCCCGACGCCCACGGAAGCGGACCGGGTCGGCATCATCGCCGCTCGCGACGCACTGGTCAACCTGTGCGAGATGCCGGGGATGCTGCTCCAGCAACTTCGCATGGTCCGCGACCTGCGCAAGGTGATTGACGCCCGAGTGCAGGAAGACGCCGCTCGCGCCGTCGCGGCACATGCCAAGGAAGAGCTGGATCGGTTGCCGGAAGATCGGACCGCTATCGTCCGCCGACTCATCGGGAGATAGGCCATGGAACAGGAACAGACACAGCAGGAGCAGATCAAAGAGCAGGCGCCGGTAGCAAGTCCCGCAACAAGTCCCTGCACCCCGTCGTCGTGGTCGCCATGGAGACCGGCATGCGGCGGGGTGAACTGCTCGGTCTGACGTGGGATCGGGTCGACATGAGCCGGGGCGTGATCCGCCTCGAAGTCACCAAGGGCGGCAAGCGCCGCGAGATTCCCATGCGACAGGTTGTCTACGACACCTTGGCCGGGCTTCCTGGCCCGCACGAAGGCCGCGTGTGGCCCACGGTCAGCATCCGGTGGGCGTTCGAGTACGCCGTCACCTCGGCCAAGCTCAACGCTCCCCTCCACTTCCATGACCTGCGACACCACTTTGCGTCGTGGTGGGTGATGAAGGGCGGCAGCATCGCGGCGCTCCAGAAGATTCTCGGACACGCCACGATGAACATGACGATGAAGTACGCGCACCTCTCTCCCGATCACCTCCGCGACGAAATGGCACTCACCGACCGGCGCGAATCGTCGGATTTTGGTCGCAAGGTCGGTCTCAAGGAGCCTGCAACTAGCGTTGTCTAGCCCGATGATGTAATCTTTCCGCGTGTTTACGCGGGAAGATTCCTCAACCTTCAAGCGATTCCTCGGCAAGTGACGCGCACGGCGGATCCGTTCTACACCACTGTCCGGACCATCGGCCGTTTCTGGGTCTGGTTCTTCTTCCGGTCCGTCGACGTGCATCGTGCCGACCGCGTGCCCCGTCGCGGCCCCGTCCTCCTCTGTATCAATCACCCGAACAACCTGATCGATTCGCTCCTCGTGGGAGCGGTGGTGGACCGGAAGGTGCACTATCTTGCCACCGCGGCGCTCTTCAGGAATCCGCTCGTCGGGCGCTTCCTCCGCGCCTGCGGCGCCATCCCCGTCTACCGACGCCAGGATGATCCGGACAAGATGGACAAGAACGCGGGTGCGTTCGAGGCGTGCGTCGTCACCCTCGGAGGGGGTGGCCTCGTGGGCATTTATCCCGAGGGCACCACGCACGCCGAGTCCCGCGTCCAGCGCATCAAGACGGGCGCCGCGCGCATCGCCCTCGCCTATGAGGCGCAGCGCAGCCAGGGCGGCCCGGGCGAACCGTTGACCGCCATCCCCGTGGGGCTCACCTTCGACGCGCGGAAGTCGTTCGGCGGCCGCGTCCGCGTGTCCTTCGGCGAGGCCATCCCGCTCCGCCCCTTTCTCGATCTGTCCGGCGAGGATCAGGTCAAGGCCGTGGACGAGCTGACCACGGCGATCCAGTGGGGCATGGAGAAGCAGGTGGTGCACGTGGACCGGCTCGACCGCGCCGCTCTCGTGCGCGAGATCGAGGGTCTCTACCGGGACCAGCTCGTCCGCGATCTGTACGCCGAGCGCGGTCTTTCGCCCGGCCACATCGACACCGTGCGCCTCTCGCGCTCCATCGCGGACGCCGCGGCGTGGTTCGAGGCCCACGAGCCGCAACGTCTCGAGGATCTCCGCCATCACATCGAGCGCTATCGCGCCACCCTCGCCGCGTATGCCATCAAGGACCAGGCGGTGCGCGAGCGCCTGGGACGCCGGCCGGCACGCCAGCGGCTCCGGCGAGGTGGAAGGGCCGCCGTCGGCTTTCCTGTTTTCGTCTATGGTCTGATCACGAGCGGGCTGCCCTACGTCGTGCCGCGCTGGATCGCCCGGCGCGCGGCGACCAAGGAGACCAACTACGCCACCACACGCCTCCTCGCCAGCATCGTCGTCTTCCCCCTTTTCTGGGGCGCCGAGACCTGGATCGTCTGGCGCCTCGCCGGCTTCGCTTGGGCCCTCGTCTTCTTTTTCTCCCTGCCCGTCTCGAGCATGATCGCCTATCACTATCTGCGAGGCATCGGCCGCCTCAAGGCCCAGATGCGGTTCGGGCTGCTCGCCCTCACGCGGCACCAGACGGCGACACGTCTCCTCGCCGAGCGCCGGCAGCTCGTGGCTTTCCTCGATCGCGCCCGGGACGACTATCTCGCCGCCACGAAAGGATCGAGCTTTTGAGCATTCATCTCCTCGAAGAACTCTCGAGCCCCACTCTCGACGCCCTTCCGCGTGATCGTACGGTGATCATCCTCACTGCGAGCCCGCTCGAGACCCACGGCCCGCACCTGCCCGTGGGGGTGGACGCCTTCACCGGTCGCTACTTCGCCCAGGCCATCGCCGAGCGCCTCGTGGCGGAGCGCGAGGGCTGGCACGTCGTGCTCGCGCCCACGCTCCACCTGGGCACCTTCGCCTTCGAGACCGTCGGCACGGTGACTATGCGCCAACGCGTGGTGCGCGACCTCCTCGTGGACTACGGCCTCGCCCTCGCGCGGGCGGGCTTCCGCCACATCCTCGTCTCCAATGGCCACGGCGGGCCCGGGCACCTCGTCGCCCTCGAGGAGGCTTCGGCCATCGTGTCCCGGCGCCGAGGCGTGGCTATGGCCTCGATCACTGGCTATCTCGCATGGGGGCTCTTGTCCGGGCGTTACGTGCCGAAGTTCGAGGCCGCCCTCGGCCGGGCCCTCACCGAGGAGGAGCGCGTCGCCTTCTCCGAAGACGCCCACGGCGGCTGGTGGGAGACCTCGATGATGCTGCTCCTACGGCCCGACCTGGTCGGCGAGGGCTGGCGCGATCTTCCCCCCGCCCGCTACTCCAAGCCGCAGCGGCTCATCCCGAACTATGCGCTGCGCGGCGGCGGGCAGGGCTACGTGGGCCATCCTGCCCTTGCGGATCCCGCCTTCGCCAAGGCGACGCTCACCGTGCTGATGGACGAGGCGATGGGGTTGGTGCGCGACGTGCTCGACCGCCGGGTGTCGCCCTCGCGCGGGCGCTCGCCCTTCTTCGCGCTGCCCATTTTCCGCACCAACTTCTGGCCCGTGGCGGCGGGTATCGGAGCCGTCGCCGTGACCTACCTGCTCGCAAAGATTCGAACCCAGGGAGGCGAGACATGAAAGCCTACGTGCTGATCGAAACGGCCGCCGGGAAGACCAAGCAGGTGAAAAAGACGCTCACCAAGGTCAAGAGCGCGCGCGCCAGCGTCTTGGCCATGGACGCTGTCACCGGTCCCTACGACTTCATCGCGGTGGTCGAGGGCCAGACCCTCGACGCCATCGGCAGCCTCGTCACCGACGCCATCGGCGTCATCGACGGCGTCACCCGCACCACCACCTGCGTCGCCGTCACCGTGGGGTGAGCGACGCCGCTCTCTGCCTCAGGAGGGCGCGACGGAGAAAGCGGGGTGGAAGACTACCCGAACCGTCGGGCGTGAGGGGCCGAAGGCCAGCAGTTGAAAGTGCTCGGTAGGGTAACCGGGCGGGGCCAGTTCCGGCGCGAGCGAGAATCCGAAGCGCCGATAGTAGCGGTGATCGCCGACGAGGGCACATCCGTTCGCTCCCCGCGAGCGCAGGCCTCGAAGACCGGCTTCGATGAGGCGCGTGCCCACGCCGCACCGCTGAAACGAGGGCTCGACCGACACGGGGCCCAGCGCATACCAGTCGTGCAGCGCAGGTGGTCCTACGGGGGAGAAGGCCACATGCCCGACCATCTGGCTGCCCATCACGGCCACCAGCGAGAGGACGAGAGCATCGGCCCGCCGCAGGCCATCCACCACGCGTGACTCGCTTCCGTCGCTGAACGGACGGCCGGCAAAGGCCCGCACGATGAGTGACCGGATGGCGTCGTGATCGGAGGGCGATTCCATGCGGACTAGCACACGGACGCGCTCCGAGCCTCCACGGGCTCCTCGTAGCGGCGCAGAATCTTCGCTTCGGGATCTCTCCCACACGCCGAACCTTCCACGGGATCGCTCGAGCGCCTCTACTTGTGCGTGATGGTCACGCCCTCCGTGAGCGTGCGATGCACTGGGCAGCGCCCCGCGATCTCCCCAAGGCGCTGGCGCTGCTCGTCGGTGAGGTCGCCGCCGAGCAGGAGCTCGAGCTCGATGCTGTTGATCTTCCCTTCCCCCGCATCGCGCGTGAGTCGCGTCTCGATGCGATCGAGCGTCCAGCCTTTACGTTCGGCGTACAGCCGAACCGTGAGGACGGTTCAAGCGCCGAGAGCGGCCAGCACCGTTTCCGACGGCGTGGGGCCCGAGTCCTCGCCGCCCTTGTCGACGGGCTCGTCGATGAGGAGGCGATGCGGGCCGATGCGCGCTTCCGTCTTCAGGTGGCCGAGCCAGGAGACCTCCACCGGTCGTGCCATTTCAACCCCCTATGCTAGAATTCGCGAGGCATGCGCACCCTCGTCATGGGCGGCACGGAGTTCATCAGCCTGCATCTCGTGCGCGAGCTCCTCTCCCAGGGCCACGAGGTCACCGTTTTCAATCGCGGCAAGCGAGGTGATCGGCTCCCCGCGGGTGTGCAGACCATCGTAGGTGACCGCAAGGACCACGCGGGACTCGCCGAGCGGCTCAAGGGCCATCGCTTCGATGGTGTGTTCGACATCACCTACGCCCCCACTCTCGCCGAGGATGTGACCGCCTTGCTCGCTGGCCTGCCGGGCGCGCCCCACGTGGTGTTCATCTCCACGGGCCGAGTGTACGACCATAGCCTACCCATCCCGTACTCCGAAGACACCCCGCGCAACCTCTACTGGGGCGAGTACGCCCGGCACAAGATCACCTCCGAGGATCTCCTCTTCGACCGCCAGCGGAAGGGCGGCGGGCCCATCACCATCGTGCGGCCGACCCATGTCATGGGTCCGCTCAATACGCGCAACAACGAGACCTTCTTCATGGATCGCATCGCGCGAGACCGGCCGGTGCTCGTGCCCGGCCACGGCGGCTGGCTCCGCCAGTTCGGCCACGTGGAAGATCTGGCCACCGCCATGGCGGCCATGCTCGGCGACCCGCGGAGCCACGGCCAGGCCTACAACGTGATGGGCGAGGACACGGTGACTCAGGTCGGCTTCGTGGAGCTGATCGCCGAGGCGATGCGGAAGCCGGTCACCTTCCGGCACTTCGATCCCGGCCTGCTCAAGAGCTTCGGTAAGCCCGGCCCCGTCTTCGGTCAGAACCTGGTCTACGAGTGCCACGCCGTCCACACCACGTCCAAGCTCCGCCAGGCGCTCGGCATCCGTCCGCGCTATACCCTGGCCTCGGCGATCGCTCACACCTGGGAATGGTACAAGCGTGAGGGTCTCGCGGACCGACCCGTCGATTTCGCCTTCGAAGACGCGATCCTCGCCAAGATCGGCGCGTGAGCGGCCGCTCCATCCTCGTGTACCACCCGGAGCCCGGCGAGGCTCGCGCCTATGCCGGGCGGATCGTCCAACCCCGGCCGCTCTTCACGGTGGCTGCGGGGGCCACGCTCGCGGAGGCGGCCGTGCACGTGGCGGACGCCGAGATCCTTTACGCGTGGAACTTCCCTCGCGAGTTGCTGCCGAAGGCGACTCGGCTTCGCTGGGTGCAGAACATGGGGGCGGGCGTGGAGCGCTTCCTCGTGCCCGAGCTGCCGACCCGCGTGAAGCTTACCCGCGTGGCGGGCATCTTCGGTCCCTGGATGGCCGAGTACGTCCTCGGATGGTGCCTGTGGTCGACCCAGCGCACGGAGCTCTTCCGCGCCCGCCAGCGGGAGCGCCGTTGGCAGCCGACGGACCCGTTGCGGCTCCACGGCTCGACCATGTGCGTGGTTGGCCTGGGTGACATCGGCCGCATCGTCGCGCGGGCCGCCCGTGCTTTCGGCATGCGCGTGACCGGCGTCAGCCAGCGCGGGCGAAAGGTGGCGGAGGCGGGACGCGTCTATCGGATCCGCGATCTCCGGAAGGCCCTTGGTGAGGCGGATTTCGTCGTGCTGACAGTGCCGCTGACGCCGGCGACCCGCCATCTCATCGGGGCCGCGGAGCTCGCGGCCATGAAGCCGTCGGCGTGGCTTCTCAATATCGCGCGCGGCCCCATCGTGGACGAGGCGGCACTGGCGGGCGCGCTGAACGCGAAGCGCATCGCGGGCGCCGTCCTCGACGTCTTCGACGAGGAGCCGCTGCCCGCCGCCCATCCGCTGTGGACGTTCGACAACGTCGTCATCACCCCGCACATCTCGGGCCCGAGCACTTCCGATGAGATCGCGCCGATCTTCAACGACAACCTCCGCCGTTACCTCGCGGGCCGCCCCCTTCGCTTTGCCGTCGATCGCCGCCGCGGCTACTAGCGCGATCTATTGCGAGTTCCACACGTGCGATCGGGGCGGGTGGCAGGGGGGGCGGGGAGCGCTCCGGCGGAGCGGGACCCCCGAAGCCTGTGCGCCACCCGCAGGGCGGTGATTCAGGCGAGTGGGTGACGCAGCCGGAGTGCTCCCCGCCCCCGATGACGGGCCCCGACCCGCCTCGCGTTCCGGGAATAGTCGCGGCAGCCCGTCGACCTCCTTAGACCTCCTTCGACCACATGGCGAGGTTCCAGAAGTCGACCTCGTAGACGTTGTGCTCCATGCCCCGCATGCGCGTCGACATGGCAGCCGCCTTGGCGCGGAGGACGATGGGCACCACGATCCCACTGTGCACCACGAGATCGTTCATGCGGATGTACAGGGCGGCGCGCTTGACGGGATCCATCTCCGTCTCCGCCTGCTTGTAGAGCCGGTCGTACTCCTCGTTTCGCCAGCGCCACACGTTGAAGCGCTGCCACTTGTTCTCCTTGGTCGCCACGTCGGCCGAGGTGAAGACGCGCATGAGGAGCGCGGGATCGGGCGGCCCCATCACGTAAGTGACGAGCTGGAGATCGGAGTAGAAGTGCGTGTAGGTGTCGGGGTTGCCGGGATCCGAGGAGAAGAACGAGGTGGCGGGCACCGCCTTGATCTCGATCTCGATGCCCGCCTTCCCCGCGGCCTGCTTGATGACGGCCTGCATCTTCTGGGCTGGCGCATTGATCGCGGTGGCGAAGAGCATTTTGAGCCGCTTGCCGTCGCGGACCCGCACGCCGTCGGGGCCGCGCTTCCACCCCCCGTTGTCCAGGAGCTGGTTCGCCTTGTCGATGTTGAGCTCCCAGTGAATGTTCTTGGAGCGGAAGCGCTCCGGATTATTGAGCCAGTTGCCCGTAACCTGCCCGAGGCGGCCGAGGATCTGCTCCTGGATAGCCATGCGATCCACGAGGAGGGCCAGCGCCCCCTTCACGGCGGGATCGGTGAGGAAGGGATGCACCGTTTTCACGCTCGATCGCTCGCCGTCCACCTCGGTCCACGGATCCGTCTGGTTGAGCTGCACGTGGGTGATGCGGCCTCCGAAGCCGATGGCCACGCGCCCCTTGCCGCCCTGTTCCAGCCGCTGGAGGACGTCGTCCTCGACGCCGCCCACCTCCGAAGCGTAGTCGTACTCGCCGGTCTGCAGCACGGCGCGGGCGGCGGACACCGCGTCGCCCCCGCCCTTGACCTCGATGGCGTCGAAGAAGGGCCGGCCGGGCACGTGGTAGTTGGGATTGATCTCGCCCTTGAGCAGATCGCCGGGCTTGAACTCGACGAAGCGATAGGGCCCGGTGCCCACCGGCTTGAGATTGTTGGGCGCCTCGCGCGACTTGGCGCCCTTGTAGGGCTCGAAAACGTGCCGGGGAATGATCTGGAAGGTGACGTTCCAGAACGGCGTGGGCTGGGTGAACGTCACCTTGACCGTGTAGGGATCGAGGGCCTCGACCTGCTTCACGCTTTTATAGGCGCCGAGGCCCGGCGCCGCGGTCGCAGGATCGGTGGCGTACTCCCAGTTGAACACCACGTCCGACGCCGTGAAGGGCTTGCCGTCGTGCCACGAGACTCCGCGCTTGAGCTTCCACGTCACGGAGGTGCCATCCTTAGCCACGCCGCCGTTCTGGAGGGTCGGCACTTCCTGGGCCAGCACGGGGATCATGTCCCCTGCGCCATTGAAGTACACGAGAGGCTCGTAGAAGATCGCGCAGGCGTTCCAGTCCTTGAGCCCGACGGCGAGGATTGGATTGAGAAGATTGGGCGCATCCCAAGAGAGCGTCTTGAGTAACCCTCCCCCGCCCCGCCGCGCAGGAGCGGCGGCCGGCCGGGACGAGGTCTGGGCCAAACCCGCTCCGGCCAGGAGCTGGCTCGCCAGGGGCACGGTGAGGCCAGAACCGACCATGCTGCGGACGAAGGCACGGCGGGAGAGCCGGCCAGACCCGACCTCTCGAAGGAGCGCGTGGATCTCCGGCTCGTCCATGGACGCCACCCCTAGGCTCCGGCTGGCCGGCGATCGAACCAGGGCTGCGCCGCCTCGAGCTGGGCACCCAGGCGGAACAGTGTCGCCTCGTCTCCGAAAGGAGCGGCGAACTGCACGCCCAGGGGAAGCCCGTCCCGGGACCAGCCGAGGGGCACCGACATCGCGGGACTGCCCGCGGAATTGAACACTGACGTGAAGGCGATGCACTCGAGGACAGCCTGGGTGTAGGCCTCCTCGTTCTCGGTCATGAGATCGAGAATGCCGAGGGGCCGCGGAGGCTGGCACATGGTCGGCGTGAGGAGCATGTCGTACCGTGTGAAGAAGCGCGCGATCTGGCGACCCACGCGATGGATCACCGCCATCGACCGTGCGTAGTCCGAAGCATGCGCGCGGTGACCGTCGGTGGCCCGCGCCCAGGTCAGGCGCTCCACGTCGGAGACTATCAGCTCGCGCCCGAGAGCGGCCGCGCGCGTTTCCAGCGCGGCTCGGATGTTGGCGCAGACCACCGTAAAGGTCGCCGTGCCATGCGCCTTGGCGTCGATCTCGGGCCGTGCTTCCTCCACGCAATGACCGAGTCGCTCGCACAGGCGAGCGGCCGCCATGGTCGCCTCCGCGCACTCCGCGTGGACGACCTGGCCATTCCACGGCGTGGTGGTCACGGCGATGCGCAGACGTCCCGGATCGCGGCCCACCTCGTCGAGGAAGGGCCTGGCGGGTGGTGGCGCCCAGTACGGATCGCCGATGTCGGGCCCCGAGGTCACGTCCAGGAGCGCCGCGCTGTCGCGCACCGTGCGCGTCACCGCATGTGCGGTCGACGCACTGCCCCACCCCTCGCCCGCATCCGGGCCCATGGGGTTGCGGGCGCGTGTGGGCTTGAGGCCGAAGAGCCCGCAGCAAGAGGCGGGAATGCGGATCGATCCGCCGCCGTCGCTCGCGTGCGCCATGGGCACCATGCCCGCCGCCACCGCCGCTGCGGAGCCACCACTCGATCCGCCCGGCGTGTGCGTGAGGCGCCAGGGATTCCGCGTAGGACCGAACAAGCGAGGCTCGGTCGACGGGGCGAGACCCATCTCCGGCGTGTTGGTCTTCCCGAAGATCACGAGGCCGCCGCGCTTGAGCCGAGCGGTGATCTCGCTGTCGTGATCGACCACGTTATTCTTGAAGAGCGCACTGCCGTAGCTGGTCACCGCCCCCTCGTAGTGCGCGCCGATGTCCTTGAGCAGGTAGGGCACCCCGGTGAACGGGCCATCGGGCAGCCCGGCGTCAATGGTGGCTCGGGCCTGGTCGTATAGCCTACAGATCACGGCATTCAGCTCCGGATTGCGCGCCTCGACCCGCGCGATGGCCACGTCCAGCAGCTCGCCAGGACTCACCTCACCCCGACGCACGAGCTGGGACAGACCGAGACCGTCGTAACTAGCGAATTCTTCAGGCTTCATCTGTGCCTCCCCGGGCAGGTGGAGAATGGCGCGACGGGGCTGATCCCGCCAGCTCGACGGCCGAGGGTCAAACAACTGCCCACTGTCGGCCAGCTTTTCACTTTAAATCCTGCAGGCGCGCTCTGGAGTATTATGTCAGGCCAAGGTCAGGGGGGGCTTCGTCCCATGAACTGTCAAGAAGCTCGCGACTCGCTTTCCATGCTGCTCGACGGAAACATCGGGCTCACCGAGCGTGTCCCCCTCGAGCTCCATGTTAACAGCTGTGAGGGTTGCCAGCGTCGGCTCGTGCACCTCCAGGAGCTGAGGGAACTCGAGCAGCGGCCGAGGCCGATGCCCAGGCGTATCCAGTGGCGTCCTATCCAGTGGCGCCCCATTCATTGGCTGCCCGTCCACTGGCGCCCGTTCCTGGCGCCCGGCTTCGTGGAGAAGGCCCTGGGCGTCATGCGGGCCGAGGACGTAACGATCCGACTCCGTCGTCTCGTCGCAGAAAAGGTCCCATCCCGGCAGCTTGCCCTGGCGGCGGCGATACCTCTCGTAGTCATGGTCGCCGCTCTCGTGTTTGAGCGTGGGTTCATCGTGGGCTCGACTATGCGCCAGCGGCCGGGGGCACCCCTGGAGAGCATGAGCGAAACCCCGGTCGCGCCTCTCGCGGCCTCGATCGCGCCGAGCTCGCCCGCCGTCTTGAAACCCGTCGTCCCGGAACCGGTGGCTCCCCCGCCCGCTCCGGTAGATCAGCCAGCGACTCCGCCGCCGGCGGCGATGACCACGCCAGCGCTTCCGCCGCCGTCAGTGGCGACGCCGCCGGCACCCCCAACGCCCGCGCCATCCCTCGACCAGGCGCGTAGCGTTGAGACCCAGGTGGCCGCCGCGAAAGCGGCCGAGGCGAAGGCGATCGACGCCAAGGGAGCGTCGAAGGCCGCTCGATCCGAGAGCATGGCAAAGGACGAGAAGACTTCGGCGCCCGCCGTCACGAAGTCGGACCCTGCCAAGGCCTCGACCGCGACCAATGGCTCGTCGGAGGCGAACCGAAAGTTCGCCGCCGCCGTGAAGCCCACGACGGACGCGCATCCGTCCATCAAGGCTTCGGAGACGGTAGCGTCGAGTCGTCGCGGCATGGTGGACGTGGTAGGCCGGCTCCGGGTCAAGACCCGGAGCGATGCCGAGCGCGATGTCGCCGCGCTCTTCGAGCGCGCGGGGGGTACCGCAGTGAGCCGTCAGGACGGGCCGTCCGTCACCGTGCTCGAGGGAGGCATCCCCCACGCCAACTACGGCACGTTCGCCCAGGGCATCATGCGCATTGGCTCGTGGCGCTTGGAGGCCGAGCGCTCTCCGCTTCCCGACATCGTGCAGGTCTCGGTGAGGGTCGCGGAATAGCTTCTACCGCGGCGTGATCCCGACGCGGATCACCTCGCCTCGCCGAGCCACTCTCGCCAGGGGTAGTGTCAGCTCCAACAGGAGCTTGAGCACGCCGTAGATCGGGCGCCATTGAGTCGCTCGCGCGAGCCATGACCAACCGCCATCCTGCAGGCTGAAGGCGAGGCTCCACAAGTAGTAACGCGGCTTCGCCCCGTGCCAGATCCAGTCCACGCGGCCTCCCGCCTGCTCCGCCGCTCGTCGAAGGGTCGCCGGCGAGAAGTGCGAGAGGTGTCGCGGCAGTTCGAGGCCCGACCATGCCTTGCCGAACATCGCCGCCCCGAGCCCGCCCGCGTTCGGCACTTCCACGATGAGGGTCCCACCGGGCGCGAGCCAGTGGAGAAGACGGCGAAGCACCGCCACGGGATCCGGCACGTGCTCGAGAACGTGGAAGGCGGACACCACGTCGAAGCGCCCGGCCGCGAAGGGCGCGGACAGCACGTCGCCCACGTAGAGCTCCGAAGTGAAGCGCCGGGCCTTTGCGGCGGCCGCCTCGTCCACCTCGATCCCTGTCACCTGCCAGCCAAGCGCCCGCGCCACACCCAGCGATCCGCCGGAGCCGCAACCCACATCGAGATAGCGCCCTTGCCCTCGCCAGGGCGGGCAGTCCCAGCGGATCTTGCGGAGGAGTCGGCGCGCCCACAGGCGCGTCCAGAGCCCCACGGAAGCGTCGCGGAGCTGCGCATAGCCGAGGCCGCTCGCCAACGCCCAGCGGGCCGCCTTGATGCGCGCGGGCGAGCCCTTGAAGGGAATGCGCGGCGACGGCTCCTGATGACGCGGGTAATGATCGGGATAGCAATCGGCGAGATGCGCGTCGTCCACACGCGGCTTCTGGTAGAGAAAACCGCACGCCTGGCAGCGCGCCACCGTGTAGAGACCGGGCACCGCGAAGGCTCGATCGGGCGTGGTCCACAGCGGGTGGGCGGCGGAAGCGCGGCAGAGGAAACAGGGCGCGTCGACGGTGGGCAGGCCCGGGCGAAGCGGTGCTACTTCTTGGAGATCAGCCAATGCCCCACGGCCACGTGCGGCAGCCCCGAGCGCTCGAAGGTATCCACGGCGTCGGCTGCGCTGCACACCACCGGCTCCCCGTGCAGATTGAACGAGGTGTTGAGGACTGCGCCCACTCCCGTGCGCCGTTCGAATTCGCTGATCACGGCGTGGTACTCGGGATTCCATGCGCGCTCCAGGATCTGGGGCCGCGCGGTGGCATCGTGTGGATGGATGGCGGCGACGAGAGCCTCCCGCGCCTCTGGGCGAGTGGGCATGGCGAGCATCATGTACGGCGACGGCAGCTGCTTGGGATTGTCGAGGTAGTCCGGGGCGCGCTCGACCAGGATGGTCGGAGCGAAGGGCATCCAGAAATCGCGGTTCTTGATCATGCGGTTGATGAGCGGCACCACTCGGTGATCGGATGGATTGGCGAGGATGGATCGATTGCCGAGCGCGCGAGCCCCGAACTCCATGCGCCCCGCGCAGCGAGCGACCACGCCGTCGGACACGAGGAGGTCGGCGATCTTCTCCTCGATGCGATCGTGAAAAGCGACCTTGTAGCGTCCTTCCAGGCCTCGTGACCGGATCACCGTCTCGACCTCGTCATCGGTCACCTCGTTGCCGAGATAGGCTGGCCCGAAGGGCTGGGGGGCGCCCGCCACCCCACCCCGCGCGCAGCCCTCGAGATAGCCCAGGTAGGCCGCGCCCACCGCGTTCGACTCGTCGCCGCACGAGGGGAAGGCGAAGAGGTCCTCCACCCAGTCCTCCTGAGCGAGGAGCATGTTGGCCTTGACGTTCATGAAGACGCCGCCGCCCAGCGCCACGCGGCCTCCCCCGTGGCGCGTGTGCATGAGGCGCGCCCACTCCAGCAGGAGCCCTTCGAGCAGACGCTGAGCCCCCGCGGCGACGCAGTCGAAGCGCAGCCCGAGAGTCGCGCGCACGAGCAGCCCGTAGCGCTCGCCCGGCTTTCGCCAGTGAAAGCGCGCGGGGCGGCCGGTCTCCATCGCGAACACCTCGCGCAGCGCCGCTTCCGCCCGCGCGGCGTACTTCTCCGGCGCGTAGGGGGCGAGCCCCATGACTTTGTATTCGTGCTCGCCGAACTTCATCCCGAGCGCGAGAGTCACGAACGAGTAGAACGCGCCCAGTGAGCCGGGCGCGCTCGTGGTGGCC
>DATGCY010000187.1:0-9494 GCA_035311385.1 Candidatus Methylomirabilota bacterium | reverse complement strand
GTGACGAGTGCGCGGGCCAGGGCCACTCGTTGCTGCTCACCGCCCGAGAGCTCGCGCGGATAGCGAGCCCCGTGCGTGGGAAGCTGCACGAGGGCGAGGGCCTCTCCGACCCGCCGCTCGATCTCCGCGCGCGACACGCGGGCCATGCGAAGTCCGAAGGCCACGTTCTGGAAGACGGTGCGGTGGGGGAACAGCGCGTAGTGCTGGAAGACCATGCCCACGTGGCGGCGGTGGGGCGGCACCTCGTTCACGCGCTGGCCCTTGATGAAGACGTCGCCCGCCGACGGTTCCACGAAGCCCGCCACCGCACGGAGGCTCGTGGTCTTTCCGCAGCCGGAGGGGCCGAGGAGCGTGAAGAACTCGCCCGCCTGCACGGTGAGGGAGACGCCGTCGAGGGCCAGCGTCTCGCCGTAGCGCTTGACGAGACCGCGGAGCTCGATGTCGTGAGGGGCGGGAAGCGCGCTCAGCGGAGCTCCTTGTTCCAGCGCTCCGTCCACTGGGGACGCTGCCGCGCCACCTTGGCCCAGTCGAAGAGCACGAGCTTGTCCACCTCGGCGGGGCCGCTGATCATCTTGCGCGCCACCTCGGGCGGCAGCCTCACCGTCTTGTTGGTGGGGCTGAAGAAGAGCTCCGTCGCGAAGGCGGTCTGGACCTCGGGCGAGAGGTACATGTCGACGAGCTTCCAGGCGAGCTCCTTCTGCTTGGAGCCCTTGGTCACCTGGATGACCTGGTCCAGGATGGGCTGCCCTTCCACGGGCGCCGCCCAGTCCACGGGAATGCCGCGCTTCTGGAGGTCGTAGGCGGAGCCGTCGTGCAGGACGGCGATCACCACCTCCTTGGACTCGAGGTATTTCTCCATGGTGCCCGTGAAGTCCACCAGCTTGGGCTGCATCCGCTTGATGGCCGCGATACCCGCGTCCACGTCGAAGTAGTCCTTGCCGTAGAGCTTCGAGGTCATGAAGAGGAAGTTGATGCCGAGGGTGTTCCCGATGACGTAGGTGCCGCGCTTCCCGACGTAGGCCTCGTCCCACAGGTCCTTCCACGAGGTGGGCTTCTTGGCCACCGCGTCGGTGCGGTAGGCGATGCCGATGCGCGACCAGAAGATGGCCAGGCTGGTGTCTCCGATGAGGGCCTTGTCGTACACGTTCTTGATGTTGGGGGCGAGGCTCACGTTGCGTGGATCGAAGAAGCCCCGCTCGCGCGGGATGGGGAAAGGCGGCTCGTTGCCCATCACCACGTCGAAGGGCGGATTGTCCGGCCCCGCCGCCATGAGCTTGGCTACCCACTCCGTGGTGATGCCGGTGACCAGCTCGATCTTGACCCCGTGCTGCTTCTCGAAGGGATCGATCAGGGCCTTCTTCATGACCTCCGACCAGCGGCCGCCGTAGCCGGTGACGACTAGCGTCTTCTGCTGGGCGGGCGTGGGTGGCGCACCGGTGGGCAGGAGCAGCACGGCGAGGACAACGAGCAGCGAGACGAGGCGATACATGAGACTCCTCCCGGTTCTGGACGCTCGGTGCGCGGGAGTGTAACACGGCCCATCGCGTCCAGGCGGCGCGCGTGACGTTGACAAGGCGGAGGGCGTGCGGCAGACTCCGCGGCAACCGCGCGCGGCACACCGACGTGTCGCGTCCCTCATTCGACGATGCCGGAAGGAGATCGGGATGGCGAATCCGAGCGTCCAGGGTGGAGTGAGTCGACGCAGCTTTCTCGTGGCCGGGGCGGCCACCATGGCCTTGCCCGTTGCCCTCGCCTCCGCGCAGTCGAAGAGCCCGCGCACGGGCGGCACCTTCATCTCCGCCAAGACGACAGAAGCCCCCAGCCTCGAGCCAAACCTCGAGCAGGCGCTCTCCCGCCATCGTCTCGATCCCCTCTTCTACAACCGGCTCGTGGAATGGAGCGCGGAGGGCAAGCTCGATCCCTCGCTCGCTCAGTCCTGGACCACGAGCGCGGACGGCAAGACGTGGACGTTCAAGCTGCGCCAGGGCGTGAAGTTCCACAACGGACGCGAGTTCGTGGCCGACGACGTGAAGTACAGCTACGAGCGCGTGCTCGATCCCAAGCTCGGCTCGGGCGGGCGCGGCTACCTCTCGGCCATCGAGCAGATCGACGTGGTGGACAAGCACACCGTGCGCATCATCACCAAGCAGCCGAGCGCCTCCCTCCTCGCGGGCATGGCGGGGAACTGGTCGTCCATCGTGCCGCGCGAGATCCCCGATTTGCGCCGCACCGCGGTGGGCACGGGTCCCTTCATCCTCCAGGAGTGGGTGCCTCAGAGCCACATCAAGGCGCGGAAGAATCCCGACTACTGGGACAAGGGCAAGCCCTACGTGGACGCGGTGGAGATCAAGGTCATCCCGGATGAGGGCAACATCATCGCGCAGCTGCGCACGGGCAACATCCATCACGCGCTGCTCGAGGACAACAAGAACTACCTCCTCGTGAAGGACGACAAGCGCCTGATCGCGCTGCGGTCGCCCCGCCTCGGCTTCGACATGGTCAACGTCAACCACGGCCGCAAACCGTACACGGACGTGCGCGTGCGCCAGGCCCTTGCCCTCGCCGTGGACCGCAACGAGGTCCTGCAGGCTGCCGCGGCGGGGTTGGGTTCGATCACCGGTCCCCTGACCCCGGCCATGAAGCCGTGGGCGCTGCCCGTGGAGACCTTCAAGGACTGGTACACGCCCAATCCCGAGCGGGCGAAGAAGCTCCTCGCCGAGGCGGGCTATCCGAACGGGTTCAAGACGACGCTCAAGGTCATCCCCACCTTTCCCACCATGGTGGCGGGAGCGCAGGTCATCGCCGCTCAGCTGAAGAAGATCGGGGTGGACGCCCAGATCATCCAGGAGGAGTACGGCGTCTGGATCAAGGCCATCACCAAGCCCACCTTCGACTTCGACCTGACCATGAACATCACCAACGGCGACGCCGATCCCGACTCGCTCCTCTACCGGCGCTTTCATTCCGTGGAGAAGCAGTGGAACAACGATGGCGATCCCGAGATCGACACCCTCCTCGACCAGGGCAAGCTCACCATGGACCAGGCCAAGCGCAAGGACGTCTACGACAAGGTGCAACGGCTCATGATCGACAAGGCCATCCAGGTCTGGACCTTCGCCCCCGACATGATCGACGTGACCCAGAATTACGTGCACTACGCGCAGCACTTCACCACCAACTACTACGGCTTCCGCACCGTGTGGCTGGAGCGCTGAGCGGCGATCCCGGCCGGCGTCGTGACCTAGCGCGGCGCTGATCGCGCCGCCTCACCATGCGCCGCTACGTCCTCCTGCGCATCGTCTCCATCCTCCCCACCCTGATCGGCGTCAGCATCGCCGTCTTCCTCATGGTGCGGCTGATTCCCGGCACGGTGGTCGACCAGATCATCGGCACCGAGGGCACCTACAGTGAGGAGACGGTGCGGACCCTCCGCGCGTTCTTCGGGCTCGACGCCCCGGTCCACGTGCAGTACGGGCGCTGGCTGTGGTCGGTCCTCCACGGCGATCTGGGCACGAGCTGGCGCACCGGCCTGCCCGTACGTCAGATGATCCTGAGCCGCCTGCAGGTGACGGCGGAGCTGACCCTGGGCGCCATGGTCGTCGCCATGCTCGTGGGCGTGCCGCTCGGGATCCTCTCCGCGCGACGCGAGAACACCGCCCTCGACCACACCGTGCGGATCGGCAGCCTCTTCAGCCTCTCCATCCCCGTCTTCTGGCAGGCGACCATGCTCATCCTCGCCGGCTCCCTCTGGCTCAACTGGGCACCTCCCGTCGATTTCGTGAGCCCACTCACCGATCCCGCGCGGAACTTTGCCATCATGGCCCTGCCGAGCCTCGTCCTCGGCACGGCCACCGCGGCGGTCTTCATGCGCATGACCCGCTCCTCGCTCCTCGAAGTGATGGGGCAGGACTTCGTCCGCACGGCGCGGGCCAAGGGGCTCCCCGAGGGCAGCGTGGTGTGGGGGCACGCTTTCAAGAACAGCCTCATCCCCCTCATCACGGTGGCGGGAATCCAGATCGGCTATCTCCTCGGAGGCGCGGTGGTCACCGAGGAAGTCTTCACCCTGCCCGGGGTGGGCCGCCTGCTCCTAGGCGCGGTGGTGCAGCGCGATTATCCGCTCGTGCAAGGCACCATCCTCTTCATCAGCGCGCTCTTCATGCTGAGCAACCTCGCGGTGGATCTCCTCTACGCCACCGTCGACCCGAGGATCCGCCGTGGATAGCGTCGTAGTCGCGACTCCCCCTGCCGCGATGTCACGGTGGCGCGCCGGTCTCCAGCCCACGCTCCGCAATCGTCTCGTGGTCTTCGGCGGCATCCTCGTCGCCACCCTGATCGTGCTCGCCGTGTTCGCGGGCGTGATCGCGCCCTACGATCCGACGGAGATGAAGGTGACCGACGCGCTCAAGGCGCCGTCGTGGGCGCATCCCTTCGGCACCGACCGCTTCGGGCGCGACATCCTGAGCCGGACGATCTACGGTAGCCGCATCGCCTTCGGCGTTGCCGCGTCGAGCATCGGTATGGCCCTCGTGGTGGGCGGTCTCCTGGGGCTGATCGGCGGCTACTTCGGGGGCTGGCCCGATCTCGTCATCGGCCGGGTCATGGACATCTGGTTCAGCTTCCCCACGCTCATCCTGGCCATCGGCATCGCGGCCATGCTGGGGCCCGGGCTCGACAACGCGGTGCTGGCCATCGCGGTGGTCTACGCGCCGCTCTTCAGTCGCGTGGCGCGCGGCTCGGTCATCGCCGAGCGCGCCAAGGATCACGTGGTCGCCGCCCTCGGCATGGGCGCGGGCGCGCCGCGCGTGGTGTTTCGCCACATACTCCCCAACATCGCCGCGCCCCTCATCGTGCAGGCCTCGGTCAGCCTCGCCTACGCCATCCTCACCGAGGCTTCGCTCAGCTACCTCGGCCTAGGGACACAGCCGCCCGATCCCTCGTGGGGAACGATGCTGAATGAGGGGCGCACCTACCTCGAGACGGCGCCGTGGATGAGCATCTTTCCCGGCCTCGCCATCATGCTTGCCGTGCTCGCCTTCAATTTGTGCGGCGACGGCCTGCGGAGCGTGCTGGATCCACAGCTCCGCGGGCGCTAGCTCGGCCCACTCACGCAGTCACAAAGCGCGAGGCGGGGCGGGCCTGTCGCCCCGGTCGCACGTACGACAACTGTGCGTGGGCGCAGTGGGCCGGGCAGTCAGCGGCCGTGGAACTTGGGTGTGCGCTTTTCGCGCCACGCCGCGTGCCCCTCGGCCTTGTCCTCCGTGAGCTCGAGCGCGGCGAAGCGATAGAGGTCTACCAGCGAGGCGTCGGCGAGGTTGGGGATGTCCAGGCCGCGCAGGAGCGATTCCTTGGTCAGGCGCGCGGCCAGCGGGGGCAGCGAGGTGATGTGCGTCGCTACCTCCATGGTCTTGTCCATGAGCTTGGCGTGGGGCACGACCCATTGGGCGAGGCCGATGCGCTGCGCCTCGTCCGCGCTGAGGGGAATGCCGAGGGCGAGGCGCATGGCATTGCCGCGCCCCACCCAGCGCGCCAGACGCACCGCGCCCCCGTAGGCGGGAAGGATACCGAGAGAGACCTGGGGCAGCCGCCACTCCGCGCGCTCCGACGCCACGAGGAGATCGCAGCAGAAGGTGATGATGCAGCCGATCCCTACCGCGTAGCCGTTCACCGCGCCCACGATCGGCTTCGGGAAATTGCCGAGGATCTCGAAGGCGCGGTCGCGCCGCTTGGGCAGGCTCTTGATCATGGCCGCCGACGACGCCATGGTGTGCGTCTTGGGGTCCTTGAGGTTCGCTCCCGCCGAGAAGGCGCCGCCCGCCTCGTCGCCCGTGAGGACGGCGCAGCGAATGTCGTCGTCGTCCTCCATCTCGGCGAAATGGCGGGCAATGCCCTCGTTGAAGTCCGCGCCCCAGGCGTTGCGCGCGCCGGGTCGGCTCAGGGTGACGATGCCGATGTGATCGCGCTTCTCGTAGCAAACGGGCATGACAGGCTCCTCCGATGAAGGCCTATTTCAGCACGGTCTCGGCGATGCGCGTGAGCTCCGCTCCCATGTCTCCTTCCGTCTTGACGGTGGGGGGCCGCACGATGACGCGGTTCGCCCCCGAGTCGAGCAGCCGGCGGATCAGGTCACGATCAGCGGGCTGGCCATGCACGGAGATGGTAATGGATGACGGGTCGCGGCCCGCCTCCCGCGCGAGCTTGTCGAGGGTGGCGCGGCTCTGGCGCAGCTCGTCGGGCGTGATGCGGTTGGGCAGCCAGCCGTCGCCCCAGGCGACCACGCGCTGGAGCACGTTCTTGGCCCCCCCACCCAGGATCACCGGCGGGTGCGGCTTCTGCGTGGGCTTGGGATAGGAATAGACGGGCGGGAAATCGTAGTACTTGCCATGGAACTCCGCCTCCGTTTTGGTCCACAGCTGCTTCATGGCCAGGATCGACTCGCGCACCTGGCTCCAGCGATGGTCGAAATCGCCGCCCATGAGCTCTGTCTCCTCGCGCAGCCAGCCCGCCCCGATGCCGAAGAGGAAGCGCCCGCCGCTGAAGAGATCGAGAGTGGAGATCTCTTTGGCCAGGACCAACGGGTGCCGCTCCGGCACGAGGACGATCCCCGTGCCCAGCTTGATACGGCTCGTCACGCCGGAGGCGCGCGCCAGGGCCACGAATGGGTCGATGAAGTGCCGATAGCTCTCGGGAATGATGCCGTCCGCCGCCCCCGGGAATCGGCTCTTCGAGTGCACGGGAATGAAGGGATGCTCGGCGCACCAGAAGGACTCGAAGCCCAGCTCCTCGACCTTGCGGGCCATGAAGCCGACGTCGACGAGATAGGCGGGCAAGGGTACCGAGATACCGACGTTCATGATGACGCCTCCTTGCGGGGATCGGGTTCACCGCGCCATGCCTCCGGCCACGGGAGCCTGAGCATATCCCAGTCGCAGACCCTTGAGGGTGGCAAGCGCCACCCCGGGTCGTCGTGTTACGATCCCCGATGACTCGATAGCGACCGGCTCTCTCTCACCCCGGTCCCACGGAGGATGCCATGGCGAAGATCAAGCACATCGCGCTGTCGACCCAGGACCCCGACAAGACGGCCCGCTTCTACATCGACGTGTTCGGCATGAAGGAGATCGCGAAGATCGACAGCCCGAACGCGAGCGGGTTCTACCTGAGCGACGGCGACCTCAACCTCGCCATCCTCAAGTTCAAGAACGACCAGGTCGCCGGGGTGGAGCGCGGCAAGGACTGGAGCGGAATCCACCATATCGGCTTCCAGGTGGATAGCCTGGAGGCCATCACCGAGCGCCTGGCCGCCGCGGGCTCGGAGCGGCGCGACGATGTCAACCAGGCCCTCGGCGTGGGGCACGGCGAGAGGCGTTACGCCAACGTCGAGGTGAAGTACAGCGGCCCCGACAACGTCATGGTCGACGTCTCGGAGACGGGCTGGGTCGGCACCTCCGACTTCCACCCGTCGTAGGAAGCGAGCCTGGACGCCGGGCGCGTCTCCTACCGGCCAGGGTGACGCTCTTGCGCTAAGGGCAACTGTTCAGTGCCGCGGGGACCGATGAAAAACACAAAGCTGATCGGGATTGGGTTGGCCTTCCTGGGCTTGCTCCTTGCCTGTGTTCTGCTCTTTCCTCCATGGATCGTCGATCGAGCCTCTCTGACCCCGTCTCCCGCGCTTCAATCGGCTCTCCCCGTAGATCAACAAGTGAAGCTCGAGGAAATTCGCCTGCGCGCAACGGCAGATCGACTCAAGGCGGAGAATGATATTCGAACCACCCTGCTCCACGGAGCAGTCGGTCTTGTGCTCCTCGCCGGTGCACTCGTAATCTGGCGACAATCTCAGCTGAGCCGGCAGGGCCAAATCACGGAGCGGTTTACTCGAGCTATCGACCAGCTCGACTACACAAAAGCTGTGGAAGTCAGACTCGGGGGCATCTATGCGCTAGAGCGAATCGCGAGAGACTCTCCCCAAACAGATCACTGGCCGATTATGGAGGTTCTGACGGCCTATGTTCGGGAACACGCTCAATGGAGCGAGGCGAAGCTCGGATCGGAGGAATCTCCGGACGAAGCGAAGCCGGCCGTCGATATTCAAGCAGTGCTTACGGTTCTGAGCCGTCGCTCTCAGTGGTACCAGAATGGAGAGCTTCAATGCCTTGATCTCCGCCAGACGGACCTTCGCAGAGCGAACCTCCCCTCGGCCCACCTGGAGGGAGCGAGCTTCGGCGGCGCCCACCTGGAGCGGGCGAACCTCGGCGAGGCCCACCTGGAGGCAGCGGCCCTCGGGGGGGCCCACTTGGAGAGGGCGTACCTCTTCGCGGCCCACCTGGAGGGAGCCAACCTCGGGGGGGCCCACCTGGAGCGAGCGTACCTCGGCGGCGCCCACTTGGAAGGAGCGAACCTCTTCGCGGCCCATCTGGAGGGCGCGTACCTCCCCTCGGCCCACTTGGAGCGAGCGAGCCTCGGAGAGGCCCACTTGGAGCGAGCGAACCTCGGGGGGGCCCACCTGGAGCGAGCGAACCTCGGCGAGGCCCACCTCGAGGGAGCGCACCTCTTTGGGGCCCACCTCGAGGGAGCGGATCTCCGCGGGGCCCACTTGGAGGGAGCGGATCTCGGCGGGGCCTACCTGGATGGAGCGGACCTCCGCGGGGCCCACCTGGAGGCAGCGGCTGATGCTCCCGAGACAGGGGCCTCCGAGAAAGAGCCCTCCAGTGGCAGGGTCGTCTGATCTCCGTAAGAGGAGTGGGATGCGAGGCATATTTACGTAAGCCTGCTGATTCAGGGCGGGGTGCAATTTCCACGCAACCAGCTGTCGATGAGGGAGACCGACAATGAGCGGGACAGGCGGTCACGTAGCCGAAAAGATTCCACGCGTCTACTACCGGCAGGGGTGAAGCTCCTGCGCTAAGACGAAAGAGTTGCTTTCGTCCTGGGGAGTGCAGTTCGAGGGATACGACGTCGAGGCAGAGCCAGAGCGACGCAAGGACCTCGAGGTCTTCGGCATCGCCCGCGTGCCCGCCACCATCGTGGGCGACCGGTTCGTCCACGGCTGGAATCCCAAGGCCCTCGCGGAGCTGGTCGGCGCGAGCTACGGCGAGCGCAAGCAGCTCGCTCCCGCCGAGCTTGCCGCCCTGCTCGATCGGGTGCTCGCGGCGACCCAGCGCGCCATGCGGCAGATTCCTCGCGAGCATCTCGGCATGAAGAAGCCCGGCCGTGACCGGTCAGTGCATCAGCTCGGCTTCCACGTCTTCCGGATCAGCGCCTCCTTCGTGGACACGCGCGAGCAGGGCTACCTCTCGGCCGACGTGTTCGAGGAGCGCGCCCCCGCCGCGATGATTGACGGGGACGCGGTGGCCCGCTACGGCGACACGGTGCGCCGCCGGATCGCCGACTATATCCAGAAGCCCGGGTGGTGCGAGGGCACTGTCGACACCTACTACGGTCCGCAGGGCACTCACGATTTCATGGAGCGGACTACCTGGCACGCGGCCCAGCACCTG
>DATGCY010000186.1:0-2399 GCA_035311385.1 Candidatus Methylomirabilota bacterium | reverse complement strand
CGCGCGCGCGCCAGGACGACCTGGGCGCGCTTGTAGACGGGCACGTCGACCATGCGGCCATCGAGATTGACCGAGGCCGTGCCGCGGCGCACACCCTGCTCGAAGGCCTCGACCACGCGGCGCGCGTGCTCCACCTTGGCGGGATCGGGCGTGAAGACCCGGTTGAGAACGGTGACCTGGTCGGGATGGATGCAGCCCGCCCCTTCACAGCCGAGCTGGCGCGCGCGCTGGGCGGCCTGCTCGAAGACGGCGAGATCGCGGAAGCCCGCGATGCTGCCCACGAGCCCCGTGGGCTGCACGCCGACGACCTTGCATACGGTGACGAGATGCGCCACGGGATACATGAGCTCGATGCCGTCCGCCGATGGCTCCACCCCCAGCTCGAGGCAGTAATCCTCCACGCCAATGCTCATGGTGGCGATGCGGTTGCTCGAGCGCGCGATCTCGTCCACGGCGAGAAAGCCGCGCGGAGTCTCGAGGGCAAGGGACAAGCGCACGTGTCCCGGCGAGAGACCGCGATTCTTCTCCAAGCGCTCGAGCTGGGCCACGATGGCGTGGATCTGGGCGGCCGACTCCGCCTTGGGGATCGAGAGCCCGTCGAGCCCGAGATGCACGGCGGCGTCGATGTCGTCGGCGAGCAGCGCGGGATCGTTGTTCACGCGGACGAGCACCTCGGCGCCGCCGCGGCCCGCCAGAGGCAGCGCGTCCTTGACGAGCCGCCGAGCGCTCGCCTTCTCCTGGGTCGGCACCGAGTCCTCGAGATCGAGCACGATGGCATCGGCGCCGCGGTCGTAGGCCTTCTCCACGAAGCGCCGGACGTTGACGGGCAGGATGAGCGAGGATCGGCGGGCGTACGCGGTGGCCATCGTCAGATGATTCCTTTCTGCGCGAGGGAGTCGATGCGATCCTCGGAATAGCCGATGCGGGAGAAGATCTCGCGGTTGTGCTGGCCCACCGCGGGCGCCGGGTAGCGAAGAGGCCCCGGCGTTCCGCTCAGCCGGGGCACCACGGCGTGCATGGGCACCTCGCCCATCTCCTCGTCGGGCGTCTCCACCACGATACCGCGCGCCTGGACGTGGGGATCCTCCAGGAACTGGCCGATGTCGTAGACGGGACCCGCGGTGACCTCGGCCTCCTCGAAGAACCGGATGGCATCGGCGAGCGTCCGCTGCTTGATGAAGCCACCCACGATCGCGTCGACCTCCTCGCGCCGCTTCACGCGCTCGGTGTTCGTCTTGAAGGCGGGATCGTGATTGAGATCGTCGCGGCCGATGGCCCGGAAGAGTCGCTCCGTCATGGCCTGGGTCGACGCGGAGATGGCGACCCAGCCGCCGTCGCTCGTGGCATAGACGTTGCGAGGCGAGGTGCCCTCAGAAGCGCTGCCCACGCGCCGGCGGATCTTGTGCGAGAGCTTGTGGATGGCGGCCTCGGGCCCCAGGATCGAGAAGATCGATTCGAGGAGGCTCAAGTCGATGACTTGACCGCGTCCGCCGTTGACCTCGACGTTGCGCACGGCGATCACCGTGGCCATGGCGCCCGACAATCCCGCGATCATGTCGGCCATGGCCAGGGGAGGCAGCACCGGCTCGCGGTCCTCGAATCCGTTGCGCGAGGCAAAGCCCGACATGGCCTCGACGAGGGTGCCAAACCCCGGGCGCTTCGCGTAGGGGCCGGTCTGCCCGAAGCCGGACACGCGAACGAGCACGAGCTTCGGATTGCGCTCGAGGAGTGCGTCCGGTCCCACGCCCAGCCGCTCGAGGTAGCGATAGCGAAAGCTCTCGATCATGACCTCGAAGTGGGGCACGAGGTCGAGGATGATCGCGGGCGCTTCCGGCGCTTTGAGGTCGAGGCTGATGCTCTTCTTGTTCCGCGCGTAGACCTTCCAGTGCACGCTCATCCCTGCCTCGCGCCAGTCGCGCAGGGTGTCGCCACGGCCGGGCGACTCGACCTTCACCACCTCCGCGCCGAAGTCGGCGAGCTGCAGGCTCAGCATGTTGCCGGCTACGAGACGGGAGAAGTCGAGCACGCGCACTCCCCGCAGCGGTCCCTCGCGCTCCGGCTCGAACGATTGTCTGGGGATGGCCATGACGAGCTACGACGAACGAAGAGCGGCGCGGGCGGCCGCCGTCGCCGCGGCGTCGAGAGCGTAGGAGAGCGGATCCACGACCACACCGTAGACGGCCCTCGCGCGCTCCGCGGAGATCTTGCCCTGGGCCGCATCGGCGGCGACGCGCTCGGGATCGCGCTCCAGGGCCGCTGCGGTGCCCCCGCCGCCCGGCGTCTGCACGCTGACCACGTCGCCCGGGGCGAGCTGGAAGGTGATCTTCGAGGGTAGCTCGCGTGCCTCCGCCGTGTCCGGATTCAGGATGTACTTCGCGGGCCGGGCCGCCCCGCCGCCG
>DATGCY010000185.1:0-7445 GCA_035311385.1 Candidatus Methylomirabilota bacterium | reverse complement strand
ACCGTCCCCCCGAGCCGCTCGATCAGCTTGAGCGTCGCCACCATGGTTCCCCCGGTCGCCAGCAGGTCGTCCACGGCGAGGACGCGCTGGCCGCTGCTAATAGCGTCCTGGTGGATAGCGAGCACGTCGCGGCCGTACTCGAGCTCGTACTCTTCCTCGATGACCGGGCCCGGGAGCTTGCCCTTCTTGCGCACGGGCACGAAGCCCGCGCCGAGCTGCTGGGCGAGTGCGCCCCCGAAGATGAAACCGCGCGACTCCACCCCGACGACCACATCGACCTTCGCCGAGCGATAACGCTCGGTCAGATGATCGATTACCGAGCTCCACGCCACCCCGTCCTTGAGCAGCGTGGTGATGTCCTTGAAGAGAATGCCTTCGGTAGGAAAGTCCTTGATATCGCGGATCTTTGCCGTGAGGGAGGCGACGTCCATAGCGGGTTTGGATCTTACCTGCTGGCCTCTATCGGCGCAACACAAAAGCCCTTGCCCCGCTCAGCCGAGGAGCCGCTCCGCCAGGTGGCGAAGATCCGTGACCACCAGATCCGCGTGAGGGGCGGCCGGCCGGCCGCCCGCCGCCAGGTGCACGCCGCGCATCCCCGCCCCTTGCGCGCCGGTGACATCGGCGTCCGGATTGTCGCCCACATGCGCGGCGTGTCGCGCTTCGGCGCCGAGGGCGGCGAGGGTGCGCCGGAAGATCTCCGGGTCGGGCTTGCGATAGCCGATCTCGTCCGAGTACGAGATCACCGAGAAGTGCCGGAGGAGATCGTGACGCTCGAGGATCTGGCGAAGGACGATGCCCGGAGTGCGGCCGGTGTTGGAGACGATGCCGAGGGCGATGCCGCGGCCCGCGAGCTCGGTGACCGCTTCCGCGGCGCCCGGATGCAGCTCGGGCGGGAAGTGGAGCACGGGATCGACGTAGCCAATGATGGCCTCTTCCAGCAGCGCGGCTTCGAGCGCGCTGCCGAAACCCGGCGCCGCGAGATCGAGAACGAGGCGGACCTGGTCGGCGATGAGCGGGTCGCGGTCGAGCGACCAGAAGCGCTCGTGGAGCACGCGCTCCGACTCCGCGTAGACCGCCTCGACCTCGGCGGCGCTGAGCCGATGGCCCGCGCGATGCAAGCTGCGGCCGATGGCCTCGATGCGCCTCGCCTGCTGCCGAGCGAGGTTGACGGGCGAGTCCTCGACGAGCGTCTGCCAGAAGTCGAAGGTTACCGCCTTGATCATGATCGCGGAGGGAAGACCGCCTTGCGCTTCTCGAGAAAGGCCAGGGCCGCTTCGCGCGCCTCGGTGGACGCATAGTTCTGGGCGAAGGCGTTGATGCTGAGGCGGATGGCCGAGCCGAGATCCGTGGCGCGCCAGCGGATCATCAGCTCCTTCTGGATCCGGATCGCCATAGGGGAGCAGGCGAGGATCTTCTCCACGAGCTCGACGGCGGCGGCCTCGAGGCCGGAGGCGGACGTCACCCGATTGACGAGGCCCCACTCGAGAGCCTGCTCCGCGCTCACGCTCTCGCCCGTGAGGAGCATCTCGGCGGCGCGCCCGGGGCCGACGAGGGCGGGCAGGAGCGCGGCCTGGATCACGGAGGGCGCGCCCACCTTGACCTCGGGCAATCCCATGGGCGCTCCCGCGGCGGCCACGCGTAGATCACAGGCCATGGCCAGCTCGAAGCCGGCGCCGAGACACGCGCCGTTGACCATGGCGATGGTGGGGAAGGGCGCGTCGTGCACGGCGTGAATCGCTTCCTGGAGCGAGGTGATGAGAGCCTTGGCGCTCACGGCAGTGAGATCGCGGAGCACCTGCACCTGCATCCCGGCCGTGAAGGCGCGCCCCGCTCCCGTGATGACCGCGGCCCGCACCGTCTCGTCGCGGGCGAGCTGCTCCACAGCCGCGCGGAGCTCAGCGATGAGCTCGGGAACGATGAGGTTGAGCGGCGCACGATCGAGGGTGATCCAGGCCGCGCCGTGCCGCTCCTCGATGCGGACGAAAGCTCCCACGCCGGCTAGGACACTCGGAGGGGGGAGGCGCCCGCCTTCCGAACCTGCCCCGAGGATTCCGTTGCGCGAGCGAAGGCCGCGCACGGAGCGGAACATCTGCGCGCCAAACGGTTGCTCAAGGGCCTCATGTGCGTCTTCTCCGACAGCCTCCTCAGTACCGGCGCATCGACGAGTCGACGGTGCGCGCCCAGGCGTCGAGCCCGCCCGCGAGGTTGCGGACGTTCTCGAAGCCGAGACTGCGCAAATACTCGGCCACGGCGGCGCTGCGCACGCCTTGATGGCAGTAGACGACGGTCTCCGCCGTGGGGTCGAGCTCGCCGGAGCGCAGCTCGATCTCCTCGATGGGGATGTGGAGGGCGTGCTCCAGACGGCAGAGACGGGTCTCCCAGTCCTGGCGGACATCGAGGAGCACCAGCGGATCGGGCTGCCCCAGGCGTGTCTTCAACTCGGTCGGCGAGAGCTCGGTGCTCATGGTCTGGTGTCCTCCGCCCGCACCATATCACGCCGCGCCGCGATCGTCGGGAAGCAGGATCGATGTCTCCGGCGAGACCTCCACCTTGACGTGGTCGCCCAGCTTGAAGCTGCGTCCGACGAGGGCGGAGGTGATCATCTCGATCTTGATGATCCCCCCGGGAATGCTCACGTCATAGAGCTGGCGCGAGCCCTCGAAGACGTGCGCGGTCACCGTGCCGGGAATGCCGCCCGGGGCGAGCGCGGCCTCCTCCACCCGAAGCGCCTCGGGCCGGAGGCAGAGGAGGGCGGCGTCGCCCATCGACCAGGTGTGCGTCCCCGATCCCACGGGAAGCCGCGCCCCGCCTTCGGTCTCCACCACCACGCCCATCTCTCGGAGCTCGACCACCCGCGCCGGGACGAGGTTGGCCGCTCCCACGAACTCCGCCACGAAGGCGTTGCGCGGCTTCCAGTAGATCTCCTCTGGACGGCCCTCCTGCACGATGACGCCGTTCGAGAGCACAGCGACGCGGGTGGACAGCGACAGCGCCTCCGCCTGGTCGTGGGTGACGTAGAGCGTGGTGATACCCACGTCGCGGTGCAGGCGCGCCAGCTCCAGACGCATCTGCGAGCGGGGCTGCGCATCGAGCGGGGAGAGCGGCTCGTCGAGGAGGAGGAGACGCGGCTCCACGATGAGGGTGCGGGCGAGGGCGACACGCTGCTGCTGGCCGCCCGAGAGCTGGGAGGGCCGCCGTCGCTCGAAGCCCTCGAGCCCGACCTGGGCGAGGGCCGACTTCACCTTCGTCTCGAGCGACGCACCGGACACACGCCGCTCCCGCAACCCGAAGGCCACATTCTCGAACACGCTCAAGTGCGGCCAGAGCGCGTACTGCTGGAAGACCATGCCGAGGTTGCGCTTCCACGGCGGCACGGAATCGATGAGCTCGTCGTCCACGAAAATGCGGCCCTCGTCCGGGGTCTCGAAGCCCGCAAGCATACGAAGCAGCGTGGTCTTGCCAGAGCCGGAAGGGCCGAGGAGCGTGTAGAACTCGCCGGGGCGGACAGAGAACGACACGTCCTTCACCGCCCACCGGTCGCCGTAGCGCTTGCCCACCTTCTCCATGCGCACTTCGGACAGGCGGACGACCGTCTCGTTCGGCTTCACGCGCGTCGTTCGTTGGCCGCCCCGCCCCTGGTCAGCCCCGCGAGGAGCGGCACCACGGTGAGGCCGAGGACGGCGAGCACGAGGTAGACCGCGCCGGGAGGCATCCAGGCGAGCAGGGTGGTGGCGAGGACTGGGCCCAGGAAGGCCGCGGCGATCCTCGAAGAGTTGACGATGCCGATGGCCGTGCCGGAGGCCCGCTGAGCGATGGCGGCCACCGAGAGGGGGAAGACCGGCGAGATGCAGAGCACCTGGAGGAATCGGATCGCCCCGAAGCTCCACGCGCCGGGGGCCAGCGCGAGGCCGGCGAGGCCCACCGACGAAGCGACGAGGAACCAGACGATGGTGCGCCGATCGCCTACGATCTCGCCCAGTCGTGGCGCGATGAAGGAGCCCAGAGCCGCGGCGGCGCCGGTGGCGAAGAGGAGCAGGCCGCCGACCTCGAGGGTCATGGGCGGGCTGACCCCGAGACGCGGCAGAACCTGGGGGAGCATGGCGGTGAGGAAGAAAATCTGCATAGAGCCCGAGAGCACGAGGAGGCACACGGTGGCCACCTCGCGCACGGAGGCGGTGGGCGGGCGCTCGTGTTCGGCGCGCGCCATCGGATGGTACGGGGTGCCCCACGCGACCATCGCCGCGCAGGCCCAGAGCATGAACCCCGCCACCACGAACGAGCCGCGGAACCCGATACGCGCGGCGGCGAAGGCGCCCACGGCGGGCCCCAGCACCTGCCCCAGCGTCATGCCCGACTGAATGGAAGCGACGCCGCGCCGCACGTCGCGGCCGGAGCGCCCCGCCATGATGAAGGCAAAGGTGGAGACGGCGCCCATGAATCCCAGCAGCATGCGGGAGAAAAAGAGCTCGGGCAGCGTGCGGGCGAGCGCCATGAGGAAGAAGCCGCTTCCCTGCAGGAGCTGCGTCCACACGAACGAGCGCTTGGGATGGCGCTCGCCGAATAGGCGAGCCGAAAATGGTGCGGTCACCACGGTGACCAGCGAGCTGACCCCGAGGATCCAGCCCGTCCAGCGCAGAGTCGCCGCGGCGTCCACCGTGGACATCTTCTGGATGTAGAAGGGCAGGCTCACGAAGACGAACGACCAGGCGAAGCTGCCGAAGAACATCGAGAACGGAAGGATCCAGTGGCGCGAGAATCGTGGCAGGGGCATGGCTAGCCTGCCGAGTGCCCACGTCGCCGGGCGAGCCGCGTCGCCGCCCACGTGCCCACGGCCACCAGAGCGATGGCCACCACGCCGAGGGCGGCTCCGGGCGCGCGTCCCTCCGCCGACTGCATGTAGAGGTAGATTCCATAGGACAGCGGTCCCAGCTCGACCCGCGGCACGAGCAGCAGCGTGGAAGAGAAATCCACCGCGGAGTTGACGAAGGCGAGGAGCCCACCTGCGAGGAGTCCTCGCCCCATGAGGGGCAGCGTCACGCGAACGAACGTTCGCGCGCGGCGCGCGCCCAGGTTCTGGGCCGCCTCCTCGAGGGCGAGCGGCAGCTGCCGGAGCGGCGCAGAGGCGCTTCGCACCGTGTAGGGCAGCTGGCGCACCGCGTAGACCACGACCAGGATCAGCCAGCTCGAGGTGAGCGGCGCGCCCAGCCCCGGAATGGCCCAGCCGTCGAACGCACGGAGATAGCCCAGGGCCAGCACCACTCCGGGAACGGCCAGCGGCATGGTGGAGATGACGTCGAGCCAGCCCCGGCCACGGACGTGACCGCGGAGGAGCAGCCAGGCGATGACGGCACCCAACCCCACGTCGAGGAGTGAGGCGAGGAAGGCGTAGCGCAGCGTGTTCCAGACGAAGTGCGGCGCGCGGAGGAGGACCTCCTCGTAGCCGGTGAGGGTGTACGCGGAGGGAAGCGGGGTCAGGCCCCACACCTTGGCCAACGAGAGGAGCACGATGCCCACGTGGGGAAGAAGGGCTGGCCCCAAGAGCAGGATCGCCACCGACCACGCCGCGAGCGTACCACCGGGGCCGAGCCGGCGGGCGGGCGCGGCGCCGCTCCGGCCCACCGCGGTGAACTCGCCCCAGCCGGCCATGCGCTTGGCCACGGCGAGGGCCGCGAGCGACAGCGCCGCCATCACCACACAGATCACGTACCCGTCTACGTTGGTCAGCCCCATCGTGGTCACGCGCACGTAGGCCTGGGGGGCGAGCAGCGTGGTGTAGCTCAGCATCAGCGGCGTGCCGAGATCGTCGATGACGCGGATGAAGGTCAGGAGCGCGCCCGCAGCGTACCCGGGCAGCGAGAGCGGGAGCAGGATGCGTCGGAAAAGCCGCCAGCCCGAGGAGCCCAGATTCTGCGCCGCCTCCTCGAGCGAGCGGTCGAGCGTGGACAGCGCGGCTGCCGTGTTCAGAAGGATGAAGGGAAAGTAGTGGAGGGTCTGGACAAGGATCACCCCCCGCAGACCGTCCATGAAGGGCACGATGACGCCGAAGCGTTCGACGAGCACGAGATTCACGAGGCCGCTCCGGCCCAGAATCTGCTGGAAGGCCACCGCGCCCACGAAGGGCGGGATCACTAGAGGGAGGAGCCCGAGCGTGGTGAGGATGGTGCGCCCGGGAAACTGGTATCGCACGCTCAAGAGAGCCACGGGCACCGCGATGATGCTGCCGAAGGCCACGGCGAGGAGACCCGAGAGGAGCGTGTTGGCGAGGGCCTCGCGAAATAGCGGACGCGCGAAGAAGGCGAGGAGCGGGGCGAGGGTGGGTCGGCCGTCGATCACCACTGCCCCCGTCAGGACCTGGAGGAGCGGATAGAGGATCCCCGCCCCGAGGAGAAGAACCAGACCTCCCACGAGCAGGCTCTCGGCGCGAAGGCGCCGGATCACGAGACGGCGGATGGCGTGGAGCGTGAGGGCCGTGGGGCCGGAGCGGGCTCAGTCGTGTAGCGACGGACCGAGGGAGGATCGGGCGGGCGGCTCACCGCCAGGAGGCGAGGGCTTCCTGGCGCGTCGGGTGGATGCTCATGGCCTGCATGACGCGCGTGATCTCGAAGATGGTGCGCACGTCCTCCTGCAGGCCGCAGAGCCGGACGTCGCCTCCTGCCGCGCGCGCCTGCTTCATGGCCGCAATGAGGGTGCCCATCCCCGAGCTGTCGATGTAGCCGACGTCGTCGAGGTCGATGAGGAGGCGGGACTGGCCGTTGTCGAGCAGCCCCGTGAGCGCGTTGCGGACGTCCGGCACCGCAGCCATGTCCAGGTCGCCGCGCGGGACCACCACCGCTACTCCACTCGATTGCGTTACGTCGATGTTCATGTGCGTTCCCATGCTCGGTCGGTTCACGTCCTGGCGCCGCCGGAAGCGGCGGCGGGCCCATGGCCCGCTCGGTACTTGACCATGGTCCACCGCGTACCGTGCTCGCGAGCCACGTCGATGGAGAGGCTGTCCGCGATCGTCTTCACGAGAAAGATGCCGTAGCCGCTCTCGGGCAGCGCCTCGAGATCGGGAGCATCGTACTGCTCGGGATCGAACGGCTTCCCGAAGTCCTCCACCTCGATGACCAGGGACTCGTCCGACGAGCGCACGGAGACCTTGATGGGCTGGCCGCCCTTGCCCTCGTAGGCGTGCTGGATGGAGTTGGCGCACAGCTCGCCCACCGCGAGGAGCAGATTGGGCTGCTCCTGCTTGGGCACGCCGTGGCCGATCAGTTCCTCGCGCAGCCACTTGCGCAGGCGGAGGAGGTGCTCGGCCTCGCTCGTCATGGAAAAGGTGCTGCCGGTGGCATTCGAAGTCATCGGCGCGTGCTCACCAGCGGCGACGAGCGCCTTCGGAGTCGACGAACATGGTCAAACCCACCATAGCATGGGGCCCCGCAGAGCCCGCCAGACCTCTTGCA
>DATGCY010000184.1:0-3859 GCA_035311385.1 Candidatus Methylomirabilota bacterium | reverse complement strand
GACAGGATCGATCGTCCCCTCGCGGGCGAGGGCGCCGCGAAAGGCGGTGAGCGCCTTGAGTACCTGGGGATTCCTGGCATAGGTGCGGGTGCTCGCCGAGGTGCCGGACTGGCGCTCGGCTTCCTCACACAGATGCCGGATCTCGTCGTCAACCTCATGGATCTGGAGCGGGTCGATTCTCGCCATGGTGCCCTCCCCTTGAGCGCGATTCGTGGCTCGGTCGCCGGCCACGCAGAGGCGTGCCGGCGGCGGCGCCTAAGCTCTACCACAGACGGGGCGCCATCGCAGGCACTACCGAGCAGGCGGCGGGTACGGTCTCGACGGGACTCCTGCTTCACCTCCACGTAGCCCTACCGGATCAGTCGACCGCCCTCGTAGAAGGGGTACGGGCCGGGGAATTCACCAATGTAGCTCGTGTGCGTGAGAAGCCCTGACGCCTCGGTCCAGACATGCAGGAGGAATGCGGGTGGTTCCATGACGAAGGCGGCAGGAGCCTCCTCCTCCAGTCCGAGCACGACCTGGTGAGCCGTGCTCGGCGAGGTCATGGCTACCGTGCCATGCCAGCGCACCTGGATGGGGCGATGCAGGTGACCGCACACGATACGCTCCACCTCCGGGTGCCGCTCGATGATTTCGCCCAGCGCCTCCGCCCCTTCGAGACCCAGGCGGTCCATGTGGACGATGCCAGTGAGGAACGGAGCGTGATGCATGAAGATCATCGTGGGGCGCGCGGGCGCCTCCTCGAGCCGTGAGGCCAGCCAGGCCAGGCGCTCCTCGCACATGAGCCCGTCGCCCTTGCCCACCACGAGCGTGTCGAGGCCGATCAAGCGGAGCGGATACTGCTCGAGCGCGTAGTGGAGAAAGGACCCGTGGCGCGGCAGATAGGCATGATCCGCGAACTCGGCGAGCAGGGGCTCGCGCCGATCGTGATTGCCCGGGACGAGGTACACGGGCATGGGCAAGGGCGCCAGGAGCTCGCGGAGGTGACGGTACTCGTCCGGGTGCCCGATGTCGACGAGGTCGCCGGTGGCGAGGACCAGGTCCGGCCTCGGCGTCATCGCCGCGAGCTGCGTCACGCAGCGCTCGAGATACGTGGCGGTGTCGACTCGCCGATAGGCGAGCTGGCCCTTGGCGCGGATGTGGAGATCGGAGATCTGGGCGACGATCATGGCAACGGCTCCTGTCCGATGTCAGCGATCCAGAACCAGCAAGGCATCCGGATCGATCGAAGTCGGCCACGCATCGGCTGGCCGGCGCGAAGTAGATGTCGCGCGGACTCCCGGTCTGGGCGACCCGTCCGATTCAACTGGAAAATGTTCTCGCTGTCTTCGACGCCGAGGCGGATTATACCCGCTTCGGTCGGCACGCTGAGCCGACGGGACGCGTGACGTCCGCCAAAAAAGCCGAGGGGCGGCCCCTACTCTCTATCCGCGACACCGCCGCTAGAGCGGGAGTTGGCCGGGCGCGGCACGGCGCGTATCCTACGGGCGAGCATGTCGCCGCGAAAGAAGCCGGGCAATCGACCCCCGCTCGTGCTGCGCGTCGTAAAGGCGCGGCCCCGCCTCTTCTCCTCGGCTGCGCTCGGGATCCTGATCGTTGGCGCCCTGTCCCTGTCGAACCGCTGGCGTGGCTCGACCCGAGTCCTCGTTGGCTGGGACACCGCCGTCGCGGTCTACCTGGTCCTCGCCTTCTTCATGATGGCCCGCTCGAACATTCAAATCATCACGAGCCGAGCCGCCGAGGAGGACGAGGGCCAGTTCGCCCTCCTCATGCTGTCGGTGATCGCGGCGGTGGCCAGTCTCGCGGCCATCGTGGTCGAGCTGAGCTCGTCCGCGCTGCCCGGGGGAGGGCGGCGGGGGAGCCATATCCTGCTCGCCTCGCTCACCATCATCCTCTCGTGGTTCTTCATCCACATCATGTTCGCCCTTCACTATGCCCACGAGTTCTATGCTGCCACCGACGGCCGTGGCCTGGCCTTCCCCGGGGACGAACACTCGCCCGACTACTGGGACTTCCTCTACTTCTCGCTCGTCATCGGGATGACCTCCCAGGTCTCCGACGTCGGCGTGGTCAAGAAGGAGATCCGCCGCACCGTGGCCGCTCACGGCGTCATCTCCTTCTTCTTCAACGTGGCGTTGCTCGCGCTCACCGTGAACATCGCGGCCAGCGCCATCTAGAGCGCTCGCGCGCGGCGAGGGCCCATGCCTGATCTGCTATTCGTGGGCGACGTGCAAGGTTGCGCGCAGGAGCTGCGCGACCTCCTCGCCACCGCGGGCTTCGATCCGGGTCGCCATCGCCTCGCCTTCTGCGGCGATCTCATCAACCGCGGGCCCGACAGTGTGGGCGTCCTCGAGCTGGCACGCCGGATGGATGCCCTCGCCGTGATCGGAAACCACGAGGTCGCGCTGCTCGAGGGCCGCCCATCGCCCACGCTCGATCAGGTGCGCCGGCAGCTGGGCTCCTCGCTCGAGCAGTGGATCGGCTGGCTGCGCTCGCTGCCCACGTTCATTCGGGGCGACGGCTACATCCTCGTGCACGCGGGTATCGTGCCCGGCAAGCAGCCGGAGGAATGCACGCGCGAGGAGCTCACCGAGCTGCGCACGGTGAACGGCGAGCCCTGGTTCCACTTCTGGCACGGGCCCGAGGTCGTCGTTTTCGGGCACTGGGCTCACCGGGGCCGGGTCGACCTTCCTTATTGCAAGGGCCTCGACACCGGGTGCGTCTACGGGGGACAGCTCACCGGCCTCTGGTGGCCCCGCCTAGAGTGGGTCTCGGTGCCTGCCCGGCGCCCCTGGTTTCGGCGCGGGGAATCCTAAGGTCGGTTTCGGGGCGGGCCTTGTCATCCCGCTCTCATGTGTGACACTTTGATGCGATGAAGGTCCGCAAGGCCGTGATTCCGGTGGCGGGACTGGGTACTCGCTTCCTACCCGCCACGAAGACCATCCCCAAAGAAATGCTCCCCATCGTCGACAAGCCGACGCTTCTCTACATCATGGAGGAGATCGTCGCCGCCGACATCTCTGAGGTCGTGCTGATCGCGGGCCGCGGCAAGAGCGCCATCGAGGATTTCTTCGACACCTCCTATGAGGTGGAAGACACGCTGGAAAAGGCCGGGCGGACGGAGCTCCTGAAGCCTGTGCACGAGATCATCCAGAAGCTGAAGGTGGTCAGCATTCGCCAACACGTGGCCTTGGGGCTGGGCCACGCCGTCCTGTGCGCCGAGCCGGCCATCGGGCGGGAGCCTTTTGCCGTCCTCCTGGGCGACGAGATCATGATCGCCAAGCCGGGCCGCCCGTCGGGAATTGCCCAGCTCACGCGCATCTACGAAGAGACGAACCAGTCGACGGTCGCGGTGATGGAAGTGGCGGAGAGCGAGGTGAGCAAGTACGGGATGGTCAAGGTGAGCGAGAAGGGGCCCAACCTGTGGGCGGTGCACGACCTGGTCGAGAAGCCGGAAATCGGCCAGGCCCCCAGCCGCTTCGCTCTTCCCGGACGCTACGTCTTCGCGGGCGAGATCTTCGACGATCTACGCCACACTCGACCCGGGCGCGGGGGCGAAATCCAGTTGACCGACGCCATGAACAAGCTGGCGCGCCGCGCGGGTATGCTCGCCACGGTGATCGATGCCCAGCGATTCGACGCCGGCGACAAGCTCGGCTACCTGATGGCCAACGTGGAGCTCGGTCTCCGCCATCCGCAGATCGGTACCGCCTTCGCACAGTATCTGAGACAACGCCTCGGCGGGACGTGATGTCCCTGGCCGTCGGCGCCTACTTCTTCCTGATCGCCTTCGTCCTCGCTCACCTCGAGATCCAGATCGAGGGCCCGCATGGCTGGGCGGAGAAGCTTCCCACGTGGC
>DATGCY010000183.1:0-3596 GCA_035311385.1 Candidatus Methylomirabilota bacterium | reverse complement strand
GCGTGACACACGAGATCGACCCGTCGCTCCTCCAGGGCGCCAATGATGGCCTTCTCGTGCGCTTCCCGGCTCGGATACTGCTGGGGGTCGAGGAAGAGCGCCTCGATGCCGTGATTGCGCGCAATGGCGAGAGCGGGCGCCGTCTCACGGTCGGAGATCAGCACGACCATGGTCGCGGGGATCCGCCCCGCGTGCGCCGCTTCCACGAGGGCGCGGAAGTTCGAGCCACGGCCGGAGGCAAGGACGCCGACGCGGAGCGGCTCAGGCATACACGACGGACCGTGCGCCGTCGCGGATTTCGCCCACCTCGAACACGCGCTCGCCCGATGCCTCGAGCGCCCGCATGGCCCGGCCGACCTCGCCCGCGCGTACCACGAGCAGAAAGCCGATGCCCATGTTGAACGTGCGGCGCATCTCGGCCTCGTCCACCTCTCCGCCCTCCTGGATCACCTTGAAGACGGTGGGCACCGGCCAGGCGCGGGGATCGATGATGGCTTGGCAACCCTCGGGGAGGACCCGGGGCAGATTCTCGGTGATCCCGCCTCCCGTGACGTGGGCCATGGCGAGCACGGGCACGCTGCGCAGCAGCTCCAGGACGGGCTTGACGTAGATTCGCGTCGGCTCGAGGAGCTCGTCGGCCACGGAGCGGCCGACGCCCGGCATCGCGTCGTCCGGCCCCAGCTTGAGCCGCTCGAAGATCACCTTGCGGATCAGCGTGTAACCGTTGGAGTGCAGTCCGCTGGACGCGAGCCCGAGCACGCGGTCCCCCGGCCGCACCTCCGCCCCCGTGACGATGCCGTTCCGCTCCACCACGCCCACCGCGAAGCCCGCGAGATCGTACTCCCCCGGCGCGTAGAGCGTGCTCATCTCCGCCGTTTCGCCGCCCACCAGGGAGCAGCCAGCCTGCCGGCATCCCTCGGCCACGCCGCGCACGATGGCCTCGATCCGATCGGGCTCCACGCGATGCACGGCGAGGTAGTCGAGAAAATACAGCGGCTCGGCCCCATGGACGAGGAGGTCGTTGACGCCCATGGCGACCAAATCGATGCCCACCGTGTCGTGGCGATCCGCGGCGAAGGCGACGTGGAGCTTGGTGCCCACCCCGTCGGTGGAGGAGACGAGGACGGGCTCACGGTAGCCCGGCGGAATGGCGACGAAGGCCGCGAAGGCGCCGATGCCGCCCAGCACCTCGGGACGACGGGTGGAGGCGGCCAGCGAGGCGATCCGGCGAACGGCCTCGTCGCCGGCCGCGATGTCCACGCCGGCCTCTCGGTACGTCAGTGGGTCCATGAACTCCGGACTACGATTCGAACAGTTTCAGCTGCGCGACGTCTCCGGCGTCAAAGCCGACCTGATACTGCCCGGTGAAGCAGGCGTGACAGAAGTGGCCGGGGTCGTTACCCGCGGCCTTGAGCATGCCGTCCAACGAAAGATAGCCGAGCGAATCAGCGCCAAGGTACCGCTCGATCTCCTTCACCTCGTGGCTGGAGCCGATGAGCTCCTTGCGCGTGGGCGTGTCGATGCCGTAGTAGCACGGCCACTGGATGGGCGGGGAGGAGATACGCATGTGCACCTCGCGCGCCCCGGCCGCCCGCACCATCTTGACGATCTTGCGGCTGGTGGTCCCGCGCACGATGGAGTCGTCCACCACGACCACGCGCTTGCCCGCCAGCACCTCGCGATTGGGGTTGAGCTTCACCTTGACGCCGAAGTGCCGGATGCCCTGCTTCGGCTCGATGAACGTGCGCCCGACGTAGTGGTTGCGCACGAGGCCAGAGTCATACGGTAGACCTGCCTCCTCCGCGAAGCCGAGGGCCGCCCCCACCCCGGAGTCGGGCACGGGAATCACCAGGTCCGCGGCCACGGGATGCTCGCGAGCGAGCTGATGGCCGAGGGCTTTGCGCACGGCATGCACGTTGCGCCCCCACAGGACAGAGTCCGGCCGGGCGAAGTACACGTACTCGAACACGCACTGGAGCTTGGGCTGGGGCCGGAGCGGCTTGTAACTCTGCAGCCCCGCGTCGTCCACCACCACGAACTCGCCCGGCTCCACGTCGCGCACGATCTCCGCTTCCATCAGGTCAAGGGCGCATGTCTCGGAGGCGAGCACCCACGAGTCGTTGAGGCGGCCCAGGGTCATAGGCCGGAAGCCCGAGGGATCGCGCACGGTGATCATGCAGGTCGGGGTGAGGAGGAGGAGAG
Source organism: Candidatus Methylomirabilota bacterium (assembly GCA_035311385.1). Taxonomy (GTDB): domain Bacteria; phylum Methylomirabilota; class Methylomirabilia; order Rokubacteriales; family CSP1-6; genus AR37. The sequence continues at coordinate 1,394 of DATGCY010000183.1, read as the reverse complement.
TGTAGGCGCCCTTGACCTGGGCGAGCGCGCGCGCCAGCTGGTCCACGAGGGTGCCACCCTCCGCGCGGGCGAGGAGATGCAGGATCACCTCGGTGTCCGAGGAGGATTGGAAAACGGCGCCGTCCGCCTCGAGCTGGCGGCGCAGCTCCTCCGCATTGATCAGGTTGCCGTTGTGGGCGATCGCTACCGGGCCATGGGCGGTGGTCGCGGTGATGGGCTGGGCATTGCGCAGGCTGGAGCTTCCCGCCGTCGAGTAACGCACGTGCCCCATGGCGCGATTCCCGGGAAGACGCCGCAGCCGGTCCCGGCTGAACACGTCGGCGACCCAGCCCATGGCCTTCTCCACGTGGAAGGCGTGGCCATCGGTGGCGGCAATACCCGCGGATTCCTGCCCGCGGTGCTGGAGGGCGTAGAGGCCGAGATAGGCGACGTTGGCGGCCTCGGCGTGGTTCCACACGCCGAACAGGCCGCACTCGTCGTGGAATTTGTCGTCGAGCTCCCGACCCTCGTCCTCAGGCGACATGTCGCTCAAAACCGACCCTCCACGCGTACGCCATCCGGTCGACGGACACCGAGATCATCTCCTTGCCGTGCTGCTCGATCACGAGGGCTTGGCCGCCAACCCGGCCGATCCATCGCCACGGCAGAGCGAACTCACCCATGAGCCGCTCGAAGTGCCGCTCCGCTTCGCGCGGCACCGAAACCACCACCCGCGACGGCCCCTCGCCGAAGAGGAAGAGATCCGCGCGCCGATCTCCCGCCGGCAGGTTCACCTGCGCGCCGATCGACCGTGGGCCACTGATGCAGCTCTCGGCGAGGGTGACGGCGAGCCCTCCCTCGGAGCAATCGTGGGCGCTGCGCACGAGACCCGCGGCAATCGCCGCGCGACAGGCTTCGTGTACCCTCCCCTCCTGGGCGAGGTCGAGAGGCGCCAGAACGCCCGCCACCCGGTCGTGGAAGTGCCAGAGGTACTCCGAGCCGCCGAGGCTCACGTCCTCCGGCCCGAGGAGAGCGATGCGGTCTCCTTCCTGATCGAACCACTGAGTGCAACGGCTGTCGGCCTCGTCGATGAGCCCGGCCATTCCGATCACCGGAGCAGGCAGCACCGCCTGTCCCAATGTTTCATTGTAGAAGGAGACGTTGCCGCCTACCACCGGGATCTCGAGAGTGCGACAGGCCTCCGCAATCCCTGCCACCGCTTCCTTGAACTGCCACAGAATCTCCGGGCGCTCGGGCGAGCCGAAGTTGAGGCAGTCGGTGAGGCCGAGGGGCTTGGCCCCGGAGACAGCCAGATTGCGTGCCGCCTCCGCCACCGCCATGGCCGCGCCAGCGCGAGGCTCGAGATATACAAAACGACTGTTGCAGTCTGTAGTTACCGCCACAGCCTTCCGTGT
>DATGCY010000182.1:0-5741 GCA_035311385.1 Candidatus Methylomirabilota bacterium | reverse complement strand
CATCATCGTGTTCGGCCCACTGGTCGCCCTTGCCCTCTGGCTCGTCTTCCATCGCACGCGCTGGGGGGTCCTCATCCGCGCAGCGACGCAGGATCGCGAGATGGTCGCCGCGCTGGGCGTGGATCAGCGGCGGCTCTTCACTGGCGTCTTCGTGCTGGGCTCCTTTCTGGCCGGGCTGGGCGGCGCACTGCAGGTGCCGCGCCTCGCCTTGACCACCGTCATGGACACCACCGTCATCGTCGAGGCCTTCGTGGTGGTGGTCATCGGGGGGATGGGCTCGGTGTGGGGCGCGCTCCTCGCCTCGCTCCTGATCGGCGTGCTCAATGCCTACGGCGTGCTCGTCCTGCCCAAGGCCTCCATCGTGCTCATGTTCGTGGTGATGGCCGTAGTCCTCGTCGTGCGGCCCTGGGGTTTGCTCGGCCGCCCCGAGATCCAGCTGCGCGCTGCGGGCGCCGGCGTACCCGACGCACGTCCGGCCGCGTCGCGCTCCGGTTGGCTCCTCGTCATCGGCGTAGCGCTTGTGGCCCTTCCGCTAGTGCTGCCGAGCTTCTGGGTGTGGATGGCCGTCGAGATCTTCGCCTTCGCCCTCTTCGCAGCGAGCCTCCACCTGCTCATGGGACAGGGCGGCATGGTCTCCTTCGGCCACGCCGCCTACTTCGGCCTTGGCGCCTACGGGGCGGCGCTCCTGCTCAAGTGGGCGGGGTGGCCCATGCCCCTCGCCTTCATCGCCGCGCCTCTCGTGGCGGCGGCGGGCGCCGCGCTCTTCGGCTACTTCTGCGTGCGTCTCACGAGCATCTACTTCGCCATGCTCACCCTCGCCTTCGCCCAGATCGTCTACGCCGTCGTGCACCAGTGGGACGAGGTGACGGGCGGGGACAACGGCGTCCTCTCCGTGTGGCCCTCCTCCTGGCTCACGTCGCCTGCGCGCTACTACTACTGGGCGCTCGCCTTCGCGGGGGCAGGCGTGGCGATGCTGCGGGTGGTGGCCGCCTCGCCCTTCGGACTCGCCCTCCGCGCCGCACGTGACCACGCGCGGCGAGCGGAAGCGGTGGGCATCAGCCTGCGCGCGCTCCAGTGGACGGCCTTCGTCGTGGCGGGATTCTTCGCCGGACTCGGCGGGGCCATCTTCGCATTCCTCAAGGGCAGCGTCTTCCCCGTCTACACCGAGGCGCCCATGTCGGTGCAGCCGCTCGTCATGGTGCTGCTCGGCGGCGTCGGCTCGCCGAGCGGCCCGCTCATCGGGGCCGCTGCCTACAAGATCCTCGACACTGTGATCACGCGCTACACCGACTACTGGCAGCTCGGGCTGGGGGCCATCCTCATCGCGCTCGTCCTCGCCTTTCCGCGGGGCATCGTGGGCGCTTTCGACGGGAGGCGCGCGTGACGGCTCCCGTGCTCGAGACGCGCGGGCTCGCCAAGTCCTTCGGGGGCGTGCGGGCGGTGGCGGGCGTGGACCTCGGCATGGCGCGCGGGGAGATCCGTGCCCTCATCGGCCCCAACGGCGCCGGGAAGACCACCTTCTTCAACATGCTCACGGGCCAGCTCCGGGCCGATGCGGGCGAGGTGCGCTTCAAGGGCGAGCGGCTCTCGGGGCTGCCCCCGTACGCCGTGTGGCGGCGCGGGGTCAGCCGCACGTTCCAAATCACCGCCACCTTCCTCACCCTTACCAGTCTCGAGAACGTGCAGGTGGCTCTCCAGTCGCACCGGCGAAAGACCTACGCGCTCCTCTCGCGCGCGGCGCCGCTCGAACTTGAGGCCGCCGCAGCCCTTCTCGCCCAGGTCGGGCTCGAGGCACAGGCGGAGCGCCCGGCCGGCGTGCTCGCCTATGGCGACCTGAAGAAGCTGGAGCTCGCGATGGCCCTCGCCAACCGCCCCGAGGTGCTGCTCCTCGACGAGCCCACCGCCGGCATGGCGCCCGCCGAGCGCGGGCAGCTCATGGAGCTGACCCGACGCATCGCGCGCGAGCGGGAGCTGACCGTGCTCTTCACCGAGCACGACATGGACGTGGTGTTCGCTATCGCCGATCGGATCATGGTATTGCACCAGGGACGCGTCATCGCCGAGGGTCGACCTGACGAGGTGCGTGCCGACGCGCAGGTGCAGCGCGTGTACCTGGGAGAGGCGGAATGAAGGCGAGGCGTCGTGCTGCGTCTTGACACTGTCGAGGCGGCCTATGGTCCGTCGCGGGTGCTCCACGGCGTCACCCTGGAAGCGCGCGAGGGCGAGGTGGTCTCGCTGCTCGGGCGCAACGGCGCGGGGAAGTCCACCACCCTCAAGGCCATCGTGGGCATGGTCGCGGTGACGGGCGGCGCCATCACGCTCGATGACCGGCCGCTCCAGACCCTCCTTCCACACGAGATCAGCCGGCTCGGCGTAGGCTGGGTGCCCGAGGACCGGCGCATCTTCAGCGATCTCACAGTAGCTGAGAACCTCCTGGTGGGCGCCAAGGGTGACGGTGGCTGGAGCGTCGAGCGCGTCTACCAGTACTTTCCCAAGCTGGGCCAGCTGGCGGGCCGGCGTGGGGGCAGCCTCTCCGGAGGCGAGCAGCAGATGCTCACGGTGGCGCGCACGCTCATGGGCAATCCGCGTATTCTCCTCCTCGACGAGCCGTCCGAGGGGCTGGCGCCCGTGATCGTACAGGCCCTCGGCCAGCAGATCGCCGCGCTGAAGCGGGAGGGCTTGACCATTCTGCTCTCGGAGCAGAATCTCAAGTTCGCGGCGCGGCTGGCGGATCGCGCGTACATCATCGAGAAGGGCCAGATTCGTTGGGAGGGGGCCATGGCGCGCCTCCTCGAGGATGACGCCGCCCGTCGCGCCTACCTCACCATCTGATAGATCCCCTCTCCCCACGGGGGAGAGGGCAGGGTGAGGGGCCGTGAAAGAACAGGAGAGAAGGAGCACAGATTCGAGATGAAGACACTCATCAAAAACATCGGCGCCATCGTCTCCGGCGACATCGCGCGCCCGTTGCTGGACGGGGACAGCGTCGTGGTGGCCGACGGCGCCATCGCCGCCGTGGGGCGCGGCCTCGACGTCAACGCCGACACGGTGATCGACGCTCGGGGCAGCACGGTCATTCCCGGCCTCATCGACTCGCACTGCCATCCCGTCTTCGGCGATTTCACCCCGCGCCAGCGGACCGTGGACTTCATCGAGTCGGGGCTCAACGGCGGCCTCACCACCATGATCTCAGCGGGCGAGGTGCACCTGCCCGGCCGGCCCAAGGACATCGCGGGACTCAAGGCGCTCGCCGTGGTGGCGGCCAAGGCTTACGCCAATCTGCGTCCGGCGGGGGTGAAGGTCCACGGCGGCGCGCCCATCCTCGAGCTGGGCATGGTCGAGGAGGACTTCGCCGAGATGGCGAGACACGGCGTGAAGCTCGTGGGCGAGATCGGTCTCGGGTCGGTGAAGACGGGCAAGGACGCCGCCCCCATGGTGCGCTGGGCGAAGCAGCACGGCATGACGGTCACCATCCATACCGGCGGGCCATCGATCGCCGGATCGAATCCCATCAGCGCCGAGGTCGTGCTGGAAGCGGACCCGCACGTGGTCGGCCACATCAACGGGGGCACCACCTCCATGAGCGAGCGCGAGATCGACTCGCTGGTGGCGACGCAGATGGCCCTCGAGATCGTCCACTGCGGCAACGGCAAGACGGCGCTCCACACGCTCGAGCGGGCCAAGGAGGCCCAGGCTCTCCATCGCATCATCATCGGGAACGACGCGCCGTCGGGCACGGGTGTGGTGCCCCTGGGCATCCTGCGCGTGATCGCACATCTCACGTCGCTGGGGGGCGTGAGACCCGAGATGGCGATCTGCATGGCCACGGGAAACACGGCGCGCGTGTACGACCTGCGCGTGGGCGTGATCGAGCCGGGGCGCGAGGCGGATCTCTGCATCGTGGACGCGCCCGTGGGATCGGTGGGAACCACGGCGCTCCAGGCCCTCACCGCAGGAGATCTCTTCGGCATTTCCATGGTGCTGATCGACGGACAGATCAAGATCGGCCGCAGCCGGAACACGCCGCCCGCGGCGCGCGCGGCGGAAGTGATCAAAGGACACGGCCCTGGAGCCGGCAGCCACTAACCCCTCTCCCTCGGAGAGGAGAGGGCCGGGGTGAGGGTGGGTGCGAAAGTGCCCCGCGTGGCACCCCTCTCAGCCCTCGCCTCCCCGCTCGAGGCGAGCGGCTCAGCTCGAACGGCGCGCTCTCCGCAAGGGGGAGAGGGTGAAAGATAGGAGGACAACATGAGGATCAGGAAGATGCTGACGGTGATCGAGGAGATCCACGAGGACGGAGGCCGGCCGGCTGCGCGTCCGCTGAAGAAAGTCGCCGCCGTCGCGGTGATCGAGAATCCTTTCGCCGGCCGCTACGTTGAGGATCTTCACGAATTGGTCAAGACGGGGGAGGAGCTGGGCGAGCTGCTCGGGAAGCGCGCGGTGGCCGCCCTCGGCGCTCCCGTCCACTCCTACGGCAAGGCCGCCATCGTGGGCGAGCACGGTGAGTACGAGCACGCGGCGGCCATCCTCCATCCGACGCTCGGCACGCCCTTCCGCGCGGCGGTGAGCGGAGGCAAGGCCATCATCCCATCGGCCAAGAAGCTGGGCGGTCCTGGGGCGAGCATCGACGTGCCCCTCCATTTCAAGGACGCGGCCTTCGTGCGCACCCACTTCGACGCTATGGAAGTTCGCCTCGGGGACGCTCCGCGGGCCGATGAGATCCTCGTTGTTCTCGCCGTCACCGACGGCGGTCGTCCGCACGCGCGAGTGGGTGGCCTCACCGTCGACGAGGCGAAGAAGGAGGACGGCCTGCGATGAAATTCGGACTCCGGCTGCCGAGCTTCGCCCTCGGCCCGCGCACCGCGCCGCTCGCCGAGATGGGCGCCTATCTCCGCCGCGCGGAGGACCTCGGGTTCGATTCCGCCGTCTCCATCGACCACCTCCTGCTCACGCCGCCCGCCTATGCCTGCACGTGGCTGGAGCCGGTGGCGCTGCTCTCCGCCCTCGCCGGGGTCACGCGCACGATCAAGCTCGGCACCATGGTCCTCGTGCTACCGCTCCGCAATCCCGCCTACTTCGCCAAGGAGTGGGCGACCCTCGATGTCCTCTCGGGCGGCCGGAGCATTCTGGGTGTCGGCGTGGGGTGGCACGAAGAGGAATTCGCCCTCATGGGCATCCCCCACAAGGAGCGGGGTCGGCGCATGGACGAGATGCTCGAGCTCGTCACCGCACTGTGGGCGGGCGACAACGTGACGTACACGGGCAAGTACTACCAGGTGCGGAACCTCACCATCGACCCCAAGCCCGTCCAGCAGCCGCCGCCCATTTGGATCGGCGGCGGGAGTCAGCCCTTCGAGAAGGTGTACGGGCAGACGGTGACCAACATCGATCCCGTGCTCCGCCGCATCGCGAAGTATGCCAAGACCTGGGTGCCGCATTCCTCGGCGACGGCGGACATGGTCACGGGCGACTGGGAGAAGATCCAGCGCTTCATGGTGGAATTCGGCCGCAAGCCCGGGGACATGACCAAGGTCTACTCGAACTTCGTCTACGTGCTGAAGAAAGGCGAGAAAGCCGAGGTCGCCGCGCCGCACTTCAAAGTCTACTCGGGCATGGACCTGCCCTACTGGAAGGAGTTCTACCTGCTGGGCGAGGCGGAGGAGCTGGCGACGAAGATCCGCGCCAAGGTCGCCGCTTTGGGCGGCTGCGAGCAGATCGTGCTCAATCCGCTCAACTGGGGCATG
>DATGCY010000181.1:0-9381 GCA_035311385.1 Candidatus Methylomirabilota bacterium | reverse complement strand
GGCCACCACGGCGAGGATCCAGAACTGCGTCGCCGTCTCCACGAAGTAGGCGGTGACCACCACCGCCGACCACTGGAGCAGGGTGAACATCACCACGCGCTTGGGGCCGAGATAGTCGATGGGCTTCGCCCAGGCCAGCGCCCCGCCGAGGGCGGAGATCTGGACGACGATATAGAGGACGATGAGCCGTTCCATGGGAAAGCCCAGGGTCTGCGCGGCGAAGATCGCGGAAAAGGCGACCACGGTATTGACGCCGTCCTCGTAGAGGAAGTAGGCGCCCATGAAGCGCCGCAGATCTTGGAAGGCGAGGATGCGGCGCGCGGTCGCGAAAACCTCGGCCACGCCGTCCCTCGCTGCCTCCCACACCCCGAGGCGGCCGGGGGCAGGTTGGGGTAGGAAAATGAAGGCGGGCAGCGAGAAGACCGTGAAGAGCCCCGCCGTACACAGGAACGCGCCCCCGTATGCCTGCGCGCGCACGAAGGGGAGCGCGGTGAGCAAAGCGGCGATAGAGCCCGCGTAGCCGACGGCGAAACCCCACGCAGAGACGCGGCCCTGATGGGTCCGCGGGGCGAGATCGGGGAGATAGGCGTTGTAGTAGACGAGGGCGCTCTCGTAGCCGATGTTGCCAAGTACCCCCAGGACGAAGCCCCACACGACCATGCCCGGCTTCACCGTGGCCATGAAAGCGGTAGCCGTGACGGACAGGAGCGTGAAACCGACGAAGAGCGGCCGCCGGACACCCGCGCGATCGGCCACGCCGCCGAGGAGCGGCGAGCTCACCGCCACCACGGCCATGGAAACGGAGATCACGCGGCCCCACCAGAGGTCGCCGTCGCCCGTGGCGTTGCCCACCACGCTCATGGCGTAGTAGGCGGCGTAAATGGTCGCGAAGACCACCGCCGCGAAGGAAGAATTGGCGAAGTCATACAAGGTCCACGCCGCGATCGCCCGGACGTTCACGAGGCGGATCCCATCAGGACAGGCTCGGGCACGAGCTGCACGAGCGCCTGGAACTCCGCCATGATCTCGCGCCGGCGCGCGAGCAGGTGGCCGCGCAGATCGCGATCAATGAGCACGGCGATCAACCCCCTCGCGTCCCGCCGAACCTGCTCCACGCGCGTCGTCCACGACAGCGCGAAGAATCCCGTGGGCAGGAGCGAAAGCAGGAAGACGAGGAGGACGGAGCCCCCGCCCATCCACCAGATGACCCACCCTTCGAGCGCCCAGCACACGGGATAGAGGACGAGGCCAACCGCGACCTTATAGGTCGCCTCCACGTCCGCCTCGGGCTTGAGGGCCCGCACGACGAGGGCGGTGACGCCGTACGGCAGCGCGTGGTTGACCAGACCGCACAACGCCAGCGGCAGGCCCAGCACGAGGGCCAAGCCCTCGCGAAGCGCGTAGCGCAGCACGGCGCGGAGCGGATAGCCCTGCGAGAGATCCCGATCGGTGAGCCCGGCTAGCTCGAGGTCCTTCACGTACCGCTCGAGTCGCCTTCGGAGCGTGGCCATCTGCAGCGGTTCCACGGTGCTCAGGTAGGCGTGAGCGCGCGCCGCGCGCTGGCGCCAGGTGGTGCGGGCGAGCGGATCCCTGGCCGCGTCGGGAGCCTCCTCGCGCCAGATGGACTCGGCGGCGAGCACGAGATCGAGGGTGTGCCGATCGCGCGCCTCCACGATGAGCCGCTGCAGCGCCGCGCCGAGACGCGCGGTAAGCGGCCGCACCGCCTCCTCCGAGCCGCCCGTCGGGTCGAGGTCGGCGGTTGGCACCGGTTCTCCGATGACCACCAACGCGGCGCCGACCCTGAAGGTGCCCGGCTCGTGGAACATCAGGCCGATGGGCAGGAGGGTCGCGCGCGCTCCGAGCCCGTCAGCGAGCAGCAGCCGCGCCGCTCCCGTGCGAAGCGGCATGATGGTGGGCTCGGGCTGGCTCGCGCCTTCAGGAAAGATCAGGAGCGCTTCGTCCGCCTCCAGGGCGCGCCGGGCCGCACCAAACATGGCCTCGTTGCCCACCGCGCCCCCTCGCTCGTCCTGGCGCCGGTGCACGGGGATGGCGCCGCTCAAGCGGGCCAGCTGGCCGATGAGGGGATAGCGAAAGAGGGGGGCCTTGGCGATGAAACGAAGAGGTCGCGGAAAGGTCGCGGCGAGAAGGAGGGCGTCCATCAGGCCCTGCTGATGATTGGCGGCTGCGAGGAGCGGACCGGAGGCGGGGATGCGCTCGAGACCGATCACCTCGACCCGCCGGTAGAAGAGAGCGACCAGGAAGCGCGCGATCCCGCGGAAGAGCCGGTAGGCGCCGGGCTCAGCCACGGCCGGAAACGGCCTTCACCCGAGCTGGGGCGGAGCTACTCGCTCCCGCTTGGCGGTACGTTCCGGGAAGGGACCGGAGCCCTCGGGAAAGTCGAAGGTCTCCGTGGCCGCGGCTTCCACTCCGGTCCGCACGAGGGCGGCGATGTCGAGACGCGCCTCCATTGCCGCCACCTCCTCGAGGGTGAGGCGCGTAGCGGGATGCGCCGGGACGAAGAGGGTGCAACAGTCGGCGTCGGGCTCATTGGAGATGTCCAGCGTCTCGAGGGCTCGGGCCTGGTCGGTGATCTCGAGCTTGTCCATGCCGATGAGGGGACGCAACACGGGCAGCTCCGCGGCTTCGTCGATGCGGGCGAGATTCTGCAGCGTCTGTGAAGCGACCTGGCCCAGGCTCTCCCCGGTGACGAGGGCGAGGGCACCCGACGGCCGACAGAGGGCCTGGGCGATGCGCACCATCAACCGCCGGTACACCACCACTCGGGCCATCGGGCTGACCGACAGCACCACCTCGCGCTGGATCTCGCCGAAGGGGACCACATGGAGGCGCGAGAAGTACTGCCACTGGGTCAGCCGCGCCACCAGCTCGCGCACCTTGCGGATGGAGGCATCAGGCAGGTACGGCACGCTGTGGAAGTGAACGAAGAGCACGCGGCAGCCGCGCTTCATCATGCGCCAGGCCGCCACCGGCGAGTCGATGCCGCCCGAGATGAGGGCGCCTACCGTGCCTGCCGAGCCCACGGGCAGCCCGCCGGGCCCGGGGCAGCGGTCGGGATACACGAAGGCCTCGTGGGGCAGTACCTCCACGTGGATCTCGAAGGCCGCGTGATGGAGATCCACCCGCGCCTCGGGACGCTGCCGCTGCACGTGAGCGCCAAGCTCTCGATTGAGATCCGTGGAGGTGAGGGGGAAAGTCTTGAAGGCCCGCCGCGCCGTGATGCGGAAGGAGGGAAAGGCGACGCCCTCGATCACGTGATCCACGGCGGCGCGCAACGCCTCCAGGGATGAGCCGGTGCGCACGGCGAGGGCGGTGTTGGCCACGCCGCATACGCGGTCGAGACGCGTCCGCACCGCCTCAGGGGCGGGATGGCCGGCCAGGTCGATCACGATGCGCCCAGGAAGCTGGTGCACGCTCACCGGTCCCAGGTCCCCTACCGCGCGCGCGATGTTCTCCTGGAGCCGACGCAGAAAGAGGGGACGGTTGCCGCGCTTGAGGCTGATCTCGTGGTAGTGAACGATGACGCAGGGCCGGCGGGGGATCATGTCTCCGACTCCGGCCGGCTCGGGTGTTTGGGGCGCCGGCGATACACCGTCTTCGGCACCTCGATCTTGGGCGGCTTGCGCGGCATGGGCTTGCGGACCCTGGCGTGCGTTGGCTTCTTGCGACTCACTGGGTCAGTATATGCCGCCGGGAAACGTGTCGATGGCCGACGGACGTCCCACCACGCGGTACATCTTCACCCCGCCCCACGTGCCGGAGGCGAGCCCGTCGTGGAGCGCCCAACTTCGCCCGCGCACCGTGTGGGCGGCGTCGGGCCCGCGAAAGGGTGAGGAGCCGTCGAGGCCGACGGCAAGGCCGCCGTCCGGCGCGAAACCATCGTGGATCGCCTCCATCACCTCGCGGCCGAGGAGGTAGCCGCAGCCCTGCCGCTCGTAGAGGATGGCCGAGTGGTAGAAGAGCGGCTCGATCAGGTAGAGATCCGAGCCGATGGAACGGCAGAAGCCGTCCATCGACTCCAGGACGCGCGGGAGGAGCTTGAGGCCGCGCCGCACCTGGCCGGGGGCGAGCCCGTCGCCGTGGGCGCGCACCTCCTCGTCCACGTTGCGCGACACGGTGCCGAACAGCGTGTCGCGCCCCTCGAGATCTCGGTCGATGCCGTAGCGTCGGCTCCGCGGGTTGGTGATCTGCACGAAGGCGAGGGAGGGTACGGAGGAGCCCGACATCTCCACGTCCACGAGAAGGGCGGGATCGCGGTCTTCCGTGGAGGAGCGCACCTCCACGCGGGCCCACGGCTTGTCGGGAGGCGCGGTGATGCGGACGAGCCGCGTCCCCTCCGGTCCGTTGAGGGTCTGAGGATCGATGGCGAAGCGGGCGAAGAGCTCTTCAGGCACGAGACGCGCGTAGTGGCTTTCCGTGATCTCCCGCGGAAGCTGGTTGATCTCCTGGATGGAGGACAGCCCGAGCCCCCGCGTGCGCGCGTCCATCCTAGCGTCCCTGGGCGGCGAGGGCGCGAGCCCGCTCGAGCTCGTCGGGCGTGTTGACGTTGGAGAAGACCACCGCGGGATCGCCCAGGCAGGCCACGTCCTCCTCGGGAATGGTGAGCACGCACACCTCGTCCCAGAAGCCGGTGATCTTCAGCTGACCGGCGCGGAGCCGGCGTTCCATGGGATCGAGGCAGCCGCGCCCGTAGCAGGCGTGGAGCGTTTCGTAGTGCGGCCCCGTGCGCGGCACCACCACGTCCGCTTCCGGAGCCCGAGAGGTGACGAGGCGGGCCACGGCGGGGGAAAGGAATGGCATGTCGCAGGCCACGGTGAAGGCCACCTCTCCCGGGGCCGCGGCCAGCCCGGAGTAGATGCCGCCGAGGGAGCCGCCATCGGGAAAGACGTCGGGGACCATCCGGAGGCCCAGCCACTCGTAGAGGGTGGGCGTGTTGGTGACGAGGAGGAGATCGTCGGTGACCTGGCCCAGGACGTCGGCCACGCGCTCGATGATGCGTCGGCCTCCCACCTCCATGAGCGCCTTGGGCTTTCCGCCCATGCGCACGCTCCGGCCTCCCGCCTGGATCACCCCCGTCAGCCTCACGCTCGCTCCGCCGCGCGCCGTCCGATGTCGCGCCGGAACTGCATGCCTGCGAAGCGAATGTGCTCGACACCGGCATACGCCTTCGCGATGGCGGCGCGGATGTCGGAGCCCATGGCCTGCACGCCGAGCACGCGGCCGCCCGCGGTGACGACGTGCCCCTCGCGCCGCGCGGTACCCGCGTGGAAGACGTTGACGCCCCCGAGGCCGCCTTCCGCATCGAGGCCGGCGATCTCGTCGCCCGTGCGCGCGGTGGCGGGATAGCCATGGGAGGCCATGACCACGCAGACCGAGGAGTCCGAGCGCCACCGGAGCCGCGAGGGCAGCGGGCGCCCGTGCGCCACTGCGTCGAAGAGCGGCAGGAGGTCCTCGTCGAGGCGGGGGAGGATGGCTTGGCACTCGGGATCGCCGAAGCGGCAGTTGAACTCGACCACGCGCGGGCCGCGGCGGTCGATCATGAGGCCGACGTAGAGGACGCCCGTGTAGGGCGCACCCTCTTTGGCCATGGCCGCGATAGTCGGGGTGACGATCTCCTCCATCACCCGTCGGGACATCGGCTCGTCGATCACGGGCGCGGGGGAGTAGGCACCCATGCCGCCTGTGTTGGGCCCCCGGTCGTCGTCGAAGATGGTCTTGTGATCCTGCGCGCTCTCCAGGGGGAGGGCGGAGGCGCCGTCGGTGAGGACGAAGAACGAGGCCTCCTCGCCCTCCATGAACTCCTCGATCACCACCGTCCCTCCCGCCGCCCCAAAGCCCTTCGTCTCGAGACAGAGGCGGATGGCGGCATCGGCCTCGTCGAGGGTGCGGCAGACGATGGCGCCCTTGCCCGCGGCCAGCCCGTCCGTCTTGACCACGAGGGGTGCGCCCAAGGCGCGGCAGAAGCTCCGGGCGGCCTCCGCTTCCTGGAAGGTCTCGAAGCGCGCGGTGGGAATGCCGTAGCGGGCCATGAGGTCCTTGGCGAAGGCCTTGGAGCTCTCGATACGCGCCGCGGCCTGGCTCGGCCCGAAGACGGCGATGCCCGCCTCCGCGAGACGATCGGCGAGACCGAGGGACAGCGGCAGCTCGGGGCCGATCACCACGAGGTCCACCCGCTCGCGGCGGGCGAGGGCGACCTGCTCATCGATGGCCACATCCTTCACGGGGAAGCATTCGGCATGCCGCTCGATGCCGGGATTGCCCGGGGCCGCGATGAGGCGAGTGAGGAGCGGGCTCTGGGCGAGCTTCCAGGCGAGCGCGTGCTCGCGGCCGCCGCCGCCCACGAGGAGAAGCTTCACTGGCCCGCCTCCGGGCGCTCGTCGGCGTCCTCGCCGCTCGTCTCCACTTCCTCGAGGTGCGAGCGCGCGATGCGAGCCCAGGGGCTGCCGAGGTCGAGCTCGAGATACCGGCGCCAGTGCAGGGCAGCGGACTCCCCTTCCCCCGCCTTGCCGAGCACGCCGGCCAGGTTGAAGTGGGCGTCGGCGTAGTCGGGCTCCATCTCGAGAGCGCGGCGGTACCAGCCGATGGCCGTATGGAGGTCGTTCAGGTCTTCGTGGAGGGAGCCCAGGTTGAAGGCGGCCTGGCAGCAGGAGTCATCCGCATCGAGGGCCGCGCGATAACAGGACTGCGCCCGCTCGTAGCGGCCCATGCGGTGCTGGAGCAGGCCCAGGTTGTTCCAGGCCGCCGCATAGGCGGGATCGATGGCGACCACGCGCTCGTAGGCCTCCACCGCCGCCTCCCAGCGCTCGGGCTCGCCGTCCCACGCCGAGGCGCGGGCAAACCAGATTTCCGCGGCGTCAGAGGGCGGGATGAGCGGGCGGACGAGTCCTGTGAGGAGCGACTCGCGCGTTTCCCGCTCGAGGTCCGCGCGCTCGAAGTCGAGGAGGGTCTGGCCCGTGCGCGGATCGAGGCGAAGCCGGTCTTGCTCCACCACGATGCGCTGATCCTGCACCACGAGCCGGAGCTCGGCGAGCGGTGTCTCCGCCTCGGGGGCGAGTCGGCGCGCGCCGTCGAGGGCCTCGCGCACCTGGCGTACCGTCGCGCCGCCGTCCAGCAGGGCAGAGGCGACCCGTGCCGCCACCAGCTCGCGGAAGCGATAGCCGGTAGCGTCGCTCCGTACGAGACCCAGGCGCTTGAGCTGCCCCGCCCGCTTGGGCGTCAGCCGCAAGAGCCGCGTCAGCTCTCTGAGGGTGAAGACCCGTTCAGGCTGCGCCATGCCACTCCGTCGCTCCCGCGTCGGTCTCAGTGCTTGAAATGCCGGATCCCGCACACCACCAGGGCCAGCCCGTGCTCGTCGGCGGCCTTCACGACTTCCTCGTCCCGCAGCGAGCCTCCAGGATGGATCACCGCGCTCACCCCCGCTTCCGCCACCACGTCGAGCCCGTCGCGGAAGGGGAAGAAAGCATCGGAGGCGCACACCGTGCCCGCGGTCTCGAGGCCGTTGGCGCGCGCTCGCATGACGGCGATGCGCGCGGAGTCGACACGGTTCATCTGCCCTGCCCCGACCCCGACCACCTGATCGACCCCCGTGAGGACGATGGCGTTCGACTTGGCGTGCTTGGCCACGCGCCAGGCGAAGCGAAGGGCGCGCGACTCCTCCGCGGTGGGCGCCCGCTTCGACACCACGGTGAGGACCGCGGGATCGAGATCGGTGAGATCGGCCCCCTGCATGAGAAGCCCGCCCCACACGCTGCGCAGATCCCGCACGCGATGGGGATAGTCCGCGGCGTGACAGGGCAGCCGCAGCACGCGACATTTCTTCTTGGTGCGCCGGAGCTCCTCGAGGGCGTCGGGCGTGTAGTCGGGCGCGAAGAGGATCTCCAGGAGGATGCCCGAGAGCTCCTTGACCACGCCCAGGTCAATGGTGCGGTTCACCCCCACGATGCCGCCGTATATCGAGATGGGATCGCAAGCTTTGGCGCGGCTCATGGCCTCGGCCACGCTCGCGCCGAGGGCGACTCCACAGGGGTTCGTGTGCTTGATCACCACCGCCGCGGGCTCGTCGAACTCGAGGAGGAGGCCGAGGGCGGCTGACCAGTCGAGGAGGTTGTTGTAGGAGAGCTCGGGCCCGTGAAGCTGCTCGGCCGCGGCCAGTCCCGTGGGAGGACCGGCGGCGCGGTAGAAGGCCGCCGCCTGATGTGGGTTCTCGCCGTAGCGCAGGTGCTGGAGGCGCTGGAAATCGAGGGAGAGTCGCTCGGGAAACTCCGGGTCCGCCTGTCCCAATCCCTCACGGCCGCCCAGATAGCGAGCGATGGCCGCGTCGTACTGGGCGGTGCGGTGGAAGGCCTCGAGGGCGAGCCGTGCTCGAGTGGCGTCGGAGAGAGCGCCGCCGTTCGCGCGGAGCTCCTCGAGCACCTCCGCATACTGCGAGGGATCGGTGACCACGCCCACCGCGCTGTGATTCTTGGCGGCGCCGCGAATCATGCTGGGACCGCCGATGTCGATGTTCTCGATGACCTCCTCGAAGCCGACGCCGGGCTTGACCACCGTCTGCTCGAAGGGGTAGAGGGCGACCACCACGAGGTCGATAGGGCCGATGCCGTGAGACTCCAGGGCGCGCATGTGGGCGGGGACATCGCGGCGGGCGAGGATGCCGCCGTGGACCTTGGGATGAAGCGTCTTGACGCGCCCATCGAGCATCTCGGGAAAGCCGGTCACCTCGGACACATCGAGCACGGGCACCCCGGAGTCGCGGAGGAGCTTGGCCGTGCCCCCCGTGGACAGGATCTGCACTCCAAGGCCGGCCAGGCCGCGCGCGAAGTCCACCACCCCTGTCTTGTCGTGCACACTCAACAACGCGCGCCTCACTCGGCTCATCGGCTCTCCCTGATTTGGACGATGCGGCCCTCGATGTGAAGCCGGCCCTCCGCGAAGAGCCGGACGGCTTCCGGATAGATGCGATGCTCCTCGACGAGGATGCGCTGAGTGAGACTCTCTTCGGTGTCGCCGGCGAGCACGGGCACCGCGGCTTGCAGCACGATGGGACCCGAGTCCACTCCCTCGTCCACGAAGTGGACGGTCGCTCCTGCCACGCGCACGCCGTGAGCGAGGGCCTGGCGCTGGGCGTGGAGCCCAGGGAAGGCGGGAAGGAGCGAGGGGTGAATGTTGAAAGCGCGTCCGCGGAAGTGGGCGACGTAGGCGGGAGTGAGGATCCGCATGTATCCTGCGTGACACACGAGATCGACCCGTCGCTCCTCCAGGGCGCCAATGATGGCCTTCTCGTGCGCTTCCCGGCTCGGATACTGCTGGGGGTCGAGGAAGAGCGCCTCGATGCCGTGATTGCGCGCAATGGCGAGAGCGGGCGCC
>DATGCY010000180.1:0-8436 GCA_035311385.1 Candidatus Methylomirabilota bacterium | reverse complement strand
GTCATATCGAAGATCACGCCGGTCACCCAGCCCCCGAGCGCCATGCCGAAGACGGTTGCCATAAGGACGGTGCTCACTCGCACGCCCGCCTCCTGGGGCGGGAAGAATTCCCGGACGATGACGGCATACGCCGGCACGATGCCGCCCTGGAACAGGCCAAAGAGGGCCGACACGATGTAGAGCGATGCGAGGCTCTTGAACAGCAGGAAGAGAGTGAGCGCCAGGGCCTGCAGGCTCGAGCCCAGGAGCAGCGTGCGCCGCCCGCCGATACGGTCGCAAATCCAGCCCGAGACGAGACGACTCACCACGCCGAAACCGAGCATGAGCGACAGCATCTGGGCGCCCCGCGCGGCGCCGTGGCCCAGGTCGTGGCAGTACGCGACGATGTGCACCTGCGGCATCGACATCGCCACGCAGCAGCTGAGACCCGCGATGACCAGCACCGTTTGGAGGGCGGCCGGAGACATTCCCAACGGGAGCGGCGATCGCAACGCAGACCCATGGGTTGCCACAGTAGACTCGGTGAGCGGCGACCGCCGCCGGAGGGACAGCGTGAGCGGCAACATGGTCGCCACGCAGAAGATCGCGATGCCGAGATACGTCGCGCGCCAGCCCGCGCTCTGGATGAATGACTGCACGAGCGGCGGCCAGACGGTCCCCGCGAGGTAGCTGCCGCTCGCGATGATCGCAACGGCCATGCCCCGGCGGCTCGCGAACCACAGCGATGTATCGGCGATGAGCGGGGCGAATGCGACCGAACTGCCCACACCCACGAGGAGTCCCTGGGCCGCGATGAATTGCCAGAGGCTGGTTGCCTGGCTGGCCAGGGCATACCCGAGCCCCAGCGACAGGGCTCCTCCGACGGCCGGCACCATGATGCCGAAGCGATCGGAAAGACGTCCCATCAGGATGCCGCCGAAGCCGAAACAGATCATCGTCATGGTGTAGGGCAGCGATGCGGCAGAGCGTGCCACGCCAAACTCCGTCTGGATGGCCGGCAACACCACGATCACGGACCACATGCCAACGCCACCGATGGACGACAACAGCAGCGCAGCAAAAAGGCGGGTCCACGCATAGGCGGACTCCCGAGTGTCGCGTTCGATGTCGACCGCACGCTCGGACGTGACCCGCACGGACACAGTATCGAGGCGGCCCTCCGATTTGTCCTCCTCCAATTTCCGAGAAGTCGACCCGTGCTTTGGCGCGTCGGACGGTCCAATGCGCAGTGGGAGGCGTCGGAACTGCTGAATACACGGCGGCCGCCTGCTATGCTGTGGCGGTGAGCGACACGTCACTCGCGTCCAGGACGACCCACGCCGCGGCGGCGGTCGCCCCGCGCGTCACCGCGCACGCGGTCGGCGCCGCCACCTTCTCGGTCATCCTCTCGCTGAGCTTCTGCCATCTCCTCAACGACATGATGCAGTCGCTGGTGCCGGCGCTCTATCCCATTCTCAAGAGCTCCTATGGGCTGACCTTCAGCCAGGTTGGGCTCATCACGCTGGCCTTTCAGTTCACGGCTTCGATGCTGCAGCCCGTGGTCGGGATCTATACCGACCGGCGCCCGCAACCGTATTCCCTCACCGCAGGCATCTGCCTGACCCTCGTCGGTCTCTTGCTGATGGCCCGGGCTTCGACGTATCCGGTCATCCTCATCGCCGCCATGCTGATCGGAATGGGCTCGTCGATCTTCCATCCCGAGGCCTCGCGCGTGGCCCGCATGGCGGCCGGCGGTCGGTACGGGCTCGCCCAGTCCCTGTTCCAGGTCGGCGGCAACATCGGATCGGCCACGGGCCCGTTGCTCGCCGCGTTTGTCGTGGTCCCGCACGGGCAGTCGAGCATCGGCTGGTTCTCCGCCGCGGCGTTGATCGCCATCGTCGTGTTGCTGCAAGTCGGCCACTGGTATGCGCACAGGCTCACCCCCGCGCGCCCCGGCTCGCGTTCGCGCACCGCCGCCGCGGTACCAGCCACGGCGCCGCGTCACAGCGAGCTACCGCGCCCGAAGGTCATCGGAGCAGTGGCCATCCTTGTGCTCTTGCTCTTCTCCAAGAACGTGTACAGCGCCAGCCTGGGCTCGTATTACACCTTCTATCTGATCGAGAGATTCCACCTGCCCGTCCAGACGGCGCAGTTCTACCTCTTCACCTTCCTGGCCGGCATCGTGGCCGGCACGCTTGCCGGTGGGGCGGTGGGGGACCGGATCGGGCGCATCCCCATCATGTGGGTCTCGATCCTGGGCGCCTTGCCCTTCGCGCTCCTGCTTCCTCACGCCAACCTGTTCTGGACGGGCATCCTCGCGGTGTTGATCGCGTTCATCATGGCCTCGGCCTTCTCAGCCATCCTCGTCTACGCGCAGGAGCTGCTGCCGGGTCGGGTGGGTCTGGCCGCGGGGATGTTCTACGGCTTCTCGTTCGGTCTGGGAGGTCTGGGCGCGGCCGCGCTCGGCAAGCTCGCCGACCTCACGAGCATTACCGCCGTCTATCAGGTCACCCCATTTCTGCTACTTCTGGGGCTCCTCACCGCGTTCTTACCCCGTCAGCCCGGGGCGCCCTCGATCAGGTCGACCTAGCGAGCGTTACCGTAGCCTCCGTGCCGCAGACAACACTCGGGACACCAGCACGGTGCGGTCGCTTACGTCCCCTTCGTCAACCTTCTTGATCGTGGCCACGCTGCGAAGGTTTCGCGAATGCGGTCGCCGACCGTCCGCAGAGCGACGATCCGCGGCCCGCGGGCAGCGGAGTAGTTCTGGGCGCATCTCGCTGGCTTCAGCCGAGCCAAGATCCCAGAGCGATGAAGGAGGTATGATGTGGCTTGCCGGCAGGGCAGGGTAGGCCAGAGAAAGTCCTCACGTCGATACGGAGCCAGATGCATGGTCGAGCGCAAGATACTCCAGGTGCGGATGCGAGGGCCTCGAGGGGTCTCGACGCTGTCTCCGAAGCGGACGGCGTCAGGGCACTTGTCACCTCTGGATGCCGTGCGGGCACTCCACCGCTCGATCGGCAATCGAGCGGTCCGCCGTCTGGCGCGCGAAGGCGGCCTGTCCCGCGCACCGCTCCCCGGCGTCTGGCGAGCGAAGCTGCAACACGACGGTCGGCTCGTCACTCGTACCGGAGTCCTGCAGGCGGCATTGGCGGTCAGCCATCCGACCGACTCGTACGAGATCGAGGCTGACCAGGTCGCCCGGACGATCACGAGCAAACACGCCCAGTCCGCCGTCGCGGACCAGCCCCCCATCAGCCGCCTCGCGGTCGCGGCGGCCGCACTCGGCGACGCGGGTGAAGCCACCAGCAACGAGGTGCGCGGCGATTTCGAATCGCGGCTTGAAAGCGCGCGCCAAGGCGGGCAACCGCTCCCCGATACGACGGCCGCCTACATGGAAGGCCGGTTTGGCGCCGACTTCAGCGGCGTCCGCGTTCATGCGGACTCCGCATCGCAGCGGCTGGCCCTCGATCTCGACGCACGCGCGTTCACGCAGGATCGGCACATCTATCTCGGGGCGGGGGAATATCAGCCTGGGACCGAATCCGGCCAGCGGCTGCTCGCGCACGAGCTGACGCATGTCGTGCAGCAGGGCGCGGCCGGTGCGCGGCAGCGACCGAGCGGCGGGCAACCCGAGGGGGCGGCGTTGAACCGGGCGAGGATAGGCGCCACCGCCGGGGGACCGCACTGTGCCGAGCGCGCGAACAGCTCGCGTGCGGGCCGGAACGACCCAGGAGGAGCCGCCGCCCCGACGGCGGGGACGGGTGCCCCACCTGCACCCGCCGACAAGGAGCTCCGGTCGGCGCTCTTTTCCGGTGATGCGGAACTGAAGGATGTCCTCAACAAGCGCAAGCTGTTGAGGGCGGGAAGCAAGGGAGACGCGGTGAAACGCGTTCAGCAAGCGCTGCTCGCCGAGGGCTATGAGCTACCGAAATTCGGCGCAGACGGCGCCTTCGGAAAGGAAACTGCGAGCGCCGTGAAAGAATTCCAAACGCGGTGGCGCATGAACGTGGACGGAATAATTGGCGACCAGACCCTCGGATTGCTCGATGCCCACGTGTTCGCCAAGGGGTTGCTCACGCTTGGCGAACAGCTGCCCCTCATCGGTGGCCTCGTCAAGGGCGCGGCCACCACGATCCTCGATGTCGAGGAGGCGGACAAACGCAAGACAGCGTGTCCAGCCAACAGCCAGGCTGAACGTCTCACCGCGTGTGTGCAACCCGTCTCCATCGCCGACGACGCGGGCGCGAACCCGACCGCCATCCCCTCGCTCGTCCCGTCGCAGCGGATCTGGGAGAAATGCTGTATCAACCTTTCGGTGTTGCCGCTTCAGACAGTGAAGAAGACGAGCTTCCAGGTGCTCGACGAATCACCGAGCAATGTCCCCACCGCGGAGGAAACCGCGCTGTTCACTGCCGCGGGTACGAGTGGCTGCATCCAGGTCTTCATTCCCCAGACGTTTCAGCAAGGGGCGAACATCAGCAAGGACATCTCCGGCGGCGGCGCGACCTACGACGCCGGCACGGCGAATCCGAAAGTCGTGGTCGTGGAGGGTGCGGTTCCCGAGGTCATCGCTCACGAGCTCGGGCACGCTCTGGGGCACCTCGGGCACGACGCGGCCGATACGATCATGAAGCCGACGGGTGCCCACACCGCGGCCGGATCCCACAAGGTGTCGGCCGCCGTCGCGGCGGCCGCGCGGACCGGCACCGTGCTCGCCACGACGAGTGGCAAGGCCGATTGCTGCATGTTCCTGGCGTAGTCGTGAACAACCTGGCCTATCTCGGCATCGTCGAAGGTGGGCGTTTCCGTCCCTTGGCGACGGAAGGGGATACGCCGGGCTTCTTCAGGCTCACGACGTTGGCGATCAACGCGACGGAGCCGCCGGAAAGCGGTGAAGTACGGCTGGCGGAGCACGAAGGAGCGGCGATCCTGGTGCGGGGGGTGGACCGTGGCGAGTGGATCTACTCCGCGACAATTGTCGAGAGCGCGGGGTTGATCCTGACCGCGGTCGTCCAGCAGGTGTTCGACGTCGCCCCGGGCCAGCGTCAGCATCGTCTCCGATATCCGATTGGTCCGCGGGCAGGATGACCCCGCGCCGAGGACAGCGGCGACGAAGCGCCGTCCGGAGCTTCACTTCTTGCAGAAGCACTCCTTATAGCACGTCACCATTTTCATCTGCTCGTCCCATCGCTTCTTCCCCTCAGCGCTCTTGCACTCACTGTTCTTCGGCCGCTGACGAAGGCACGCTTCCTCTGCCGTGTAGGCGGCGCATTCGGTACTGAAGGTCAGGGCATTCATGTCAGCTTCGAATGTATCGAGGCACTTGCTCTGCTTTTCGTCATTATGGCCGGCCGCGTCCAGGCATTTCTTCGTGGCGGTGCATATGGGCGCGATCTTCTTCTCATGCACACCTTCATGCACCTCCACGCAAGGCTTCGTACACGGATTCTTGTCGAAGACCTCCTTCGTCACCCTCCCGGTCAGAAGCCCCGACGTAAGGTCGAGTTCGCACTCGGTGTTGCCAAAGGGTCCTTGAGAGGTTCCACACTTGACGTCGCAAGGCCCTCGGTCCGACGGTTGTTTTGGCTCGGTCTTCTTCTCGGACTTCGTCGTTTCAGGCTTCGTGTCCCCTCCTCTGGATTTGCCATCAAACAGCGGTTGGCCAAGGAGAAGATGAAACCGGCGCACCGAGGTCGGGCTGATCAGACCCGCGTGGCGTTCTTCACTTTCAGCCTGCAGCACCCGCTGGACTGCCCGATTGCCGATCGTGCGCGGCAGACGCAAGAGGGGGTGTAGGTGACGCATCGCCTGGCGTGGTGCGCTCGACCGGACAACAATCGGGGACACGTCATCGCGGGTCTGGTATTGCTTGTGAGGAACGATCCCCATCGTGAGCCTCATATCTCTTCGGCAAGCTTTTGGGTCCCGAGCTGGCCGCGTTCAGCTTAGCATCACTGCGTACCTCATCAGGATGTCAAATCGAGGCTACGAGAGATCAGAGAGTTCTACGGTAGTCGTCCCGAGCGGGCTTCAGGTTCTCGCCGCGGCCCGCCATCACAGTGGGCAACAAGGAGAAGGCTATGCCTGACGCCGATGACGTGCAACGGAACGTGAGGTGGTATCAGGTCATCCTCGCCACGGCGTGTGGCTATGTCGACGTGCCGATCAACGGCAATCACAACGATTCACAAACGCGGTCCGCATTCCGGGACTTCCAGCAGTCGCACGGACTGGAGGCATCGGGTTACCTCACCGTGGAGTCGAACATTGCTTTGAACCAGGTCGCTCTGGAGTCGATTTACCGTCGCAGCCTTCCCATCAAGGCGGGACAGGCGAGCGATGTGCTGCGGGATCAGATCAAAGAGTTCCAGACCGACTACGGGTTGGCCAACGATGAAAAAGTCGGAACGCTAACGATGCAAAAGATGATGGGTGTCCTGAGCGGATTGATTCCGCGTCCTTACTCGGAGTGGCGGCCGGAGCATAGCACGGAGAGCGTCTTGAGGGACGACGAAGCGGAGGAACGACCGGGACCGGGCCCGCTTCTCACCGAGGGCGCGGCGGTCACGGATACCGGCGTGTTCGGCGCCGACGATCGAGTGGCGCAGAGCAATACCATCAAGGAACCGAACCGCTGGGTGTGCTTGATCAATACGGCGTCGGACATCATGACCCTCAAGTACGAACCCACCGGAATCGAACAGGTTCGAGCCGGCTTCACCTGGAGCCTGGGGGGAAGTGGCCTGCTGATCAGCCCGCGGCACATTCTCACGGCGGCCCACGTGGTGCAGCAACTCGCGGACCCCGATAGCAGCGGGAGGTATACGAAACTGTATACGGCCAGCGGCGTGGAACTCGTGCCCGGTCACAATGGCGCGTTCGCCGACGTGGTGGGGGCGAAGGCATTCCGGAAACCTTACGGTACCTTTCAGAGCGATCGGTTTCGGCAACCCGCGATATATCTCGGCTTCAGCAAGCACGCCGCCGTCCCCAACAGCTTCGCGGACTTTGCCCTGATCGAACTCTCCAAGCCGATCCACATGCTCGCCCCGAGACAGAAGAGAACGTTCCTTCTCAACGGCAAAGTGCAGGTAGAGGAGCGACAGCTTTCGGCGCTGGGATATTGGGGCGGCACCGCAAGATTCTCCATCAAGGCGATAACGCCGGCGCAGATTCAAGGACAGACGATTGAAACGATCGGCTATCCGAGCAAGATACCGGATGTCGAGACCCGGCCGAAAAAGAAATGGATGCAATGGCGGGCGACGGGAAAGGTGAACAACTCGCTGAGCAACCAAGCCAATCATCCGTATTTGCTGTTTCACACCGCAGAAACGACCGATTCGCAGAGCGGCAGCCCGATTTGGACCGTATCCGGAACAGGAGACGGGCAGACCTGTTCGCTGGTCGGGATCGTCACCGCGGCGAGCAGCACGTTCAACGTGGCGGTGGCGTTGACGGAGCGTGTGCTCGCACAGATTGAGACGTGGGCACCGGATACGTTTGAAGTGAGGAACGGCGAGCTGCGGTTGAAGCCCACCGCGAAGTCGTCTCTCGGAGGGCTTTGAAATGCTATCGCACCACGAGCGAGCGGTTCATGAGGCACCTCTGTGGGATGGGCTCCGAGCGCGGCCAGTGTTGGAGCATGGCAGACCACGTCGGGGGAAGGAAGCCCACGGGCGGGGCGATCGCTGCCGGAGGGGGGGAAGGGTTGGTTACCACCCGGATCGAGAGGCCCGGTGATGGAGAAGCTCCTGCGCGGAGTCAGTGTCTTCATCCGGCGCCGGCGTCCCGCTCTCCGCGCAACATTCAAGCGCCTCGCGCAGGGCCAGAATCCGATCGCGCTTCTGTTGGCCTGCTCGGACAGCCGCGTCGTGCCGGGGCTGCTCCTGAGCGCCGATCCGGGGGACATCTTCGAGGTGCGGACGGTCGGCAACATCATCGCCCCGGCGGACGCGGCCGGAGAGAACGCCATGGGCGACGAGTCGGAAGCGGCGGCCATCGAGTACGCGCTGATCGCACTGAACGTCAAGCACATCGTGGTGATGGGGCACTCCAGCTGTGGTGCGATGGCCAAGGTGCTGTCCGGGCACCCGCTGGAAGGCGCCCCCAACCTCGACCGCTGGCTCGTACACGCGCGGGGCGCGGGCGAGCGGCTCGCCGGAGCCTCCTTCATCGATCGCGCGCTGCCTCCCGGCGATCAGCTCTCGCAGGCCAACGTGCTCCAACAGATCGAGCACATCCGAGGCTACGCCCTCGTCGCGGGCCGGCTGGCTCGAGGTGCACGGGGCATGGTTCGACGTCGAGCGGGCCGACCTGCATATCTGGAGCCCGAGGAAGAGCTGTTTCATCCGCATGGACGAGGCCGCGATCGCGCGGGCGCTCCAGCGTCGCGCGGAGAGTGTCGGCTGAACCGAGAGAAAGGGCACGAGATGAAAGAGACGGTAGGATTCA
>DATGCY010000179.1:0-3128 GCA_035311385.1 Candidatus Methylomirabilota bacterium | reverse complement strand
CCGTACCCTCAGGGAGGCTATGACATGAGCAAACGTGTGCTGGCGATGGGTTGCGCGGTGCTGCTGTGCTCAGGCTGTGTGTCGACGCCGGCGGGGCCCACCGTGACGGTGATGCCCGGTCCGGACAAGTCCTTCGAGCAGTTCCAGACCGACGACGTGGTGTGCCGTCAATGGGCGGTGCAACAGGCGGGAGGCCCGCCGGGCTCGTCTACTGTGCAGGGCACGGCCACGGGCGCCGCGCTGGGCACGGTGCTGGGAGCCGGGATCGGCGCTTTGATCGGGGCCGCCGTCGGCCATCCGGGAGGCGGTGCGGCCGCCGGTGCGGGCGCCGGCCTTCTCGGCGGAACGGCCGTGGGCGCCAACACCGGTCAATCGGCGAGCGTGATGACCCAGCGCAAGTACGACCACGCCTACGAGCAGTGCATGTACGCCAAAGGCAACGACACGCCGCGCGAGCCGACGACCCTCACACCGCCGCCTCCACCTTCCCGGGTGCGCTAAGCGCCCGGGTGGGGAGAGCGACTGCCATCAGTACAGCGAGCAGGGCCGACAGACGTTCACTGCGCAGCGCGATACCGCGCGCGCTACTAGATCCAGCCCTGCCGCTGGGCTCCCGCCTTGAACTGCTGAGCGATTTCCTGGGCGGTGCGTCTCGCTGACCCCTCAATGGTTGTGCGGCCGCTCACCTGACCTTCGATCTTCGCCGCGCTGCTGACGATGAGCCCGATCGGATTGTCGGTGGCTGCCGTTACGGCGAGAGGGATGGCCACCCCTGGCCCCTTCCCTCCAGTGGAGTCGAGCTCCCCTGAGGCGAGTCGCCGGAGCCCTTGACTGGACATGGCATACACCTCGACGACCGTGGCCAGCTCGGGGGCGCCGGCGCCGAAGCCAAGGGCGACGCGCTTGGCGATGTTCCCCGGATCGATGGAGACGAAATACCCCACCACGGCGAGATCGTTGAGCTGCGGCGGCGGCTGGCCGTTGGCGCTCACCGCGGGAAGACCCATCTTCTGCAGTTCCTCCACGAGGTCCTTCGCTACTTCTGCCCCCAGCTTGCGCCCAAGGCTCAGGTCGTCGGCAGTCTGGTCGACGGGCGGCGCGGACACCGCAGTGCCGTACCCCGCGGGCAAGTCAGCCTGACTGGCGGCGAAGTCGTACACGAGAATTCGGGCCGGCTTGGCCAGCCGCGGCCCTCGGTAGTACTGCTCATCGGTCACCGTGGTTTTCGCGCAGCCGCTCATCAGCAGGAGGGCACAGGCCGCCGTGGCAGCCCGCACGTGGAGCGTCCGTGAACCCAGCCACCGCCGTAGCATCGCTTCCATCAGATATCCCGCATCGCTGATCAGTCCCTCCCTGGAGGGTCACGAGGAACACCACGCCGGCAACATGAGATGAACGCCCATCGGAGTGACGTACATCGTGCGCATTGTACGACGCCGCGGGGGTCCGATGACAGTGGGCGCCGCCGCGCCGCTCAAAGAGATGGCCACACCCGCGCCGACCATCACGTGCCCCGCCGTGGAACCGGCACCGGACCAGCCGCCGCTCTCGCCCCAGGAGGACCATGGCCCTCTTTGTGGCTCAGGCATATAGTGAAAAGCTGCGTGATCGGCATGAAGGCCGGGCTTTGCTGGACGAAATGACCATGACACCTGACGAGCTTGCCGTCTGGCGAAAGATCGAGCGTGAGCGCCTGATTGCGGCGCGCGAGGCGCTCGATCCGAACACTGTCGAAAGCCTGCGTCGGCGGGTGGATGGGCATCTCGAGCGCTCGTTCCCCGGCCTCGCTGTCGCAAGACTCGGCTTCTGCTGGCCCATCCGCAATGAATACGATGCCCGGCCTCTCATGCAGACTCTCCGCGATCGGGGCGCCGTCACCGCGCTGCCGGTGGTGGTCGCCCCCCGTCAGCCCCTTGTCTTTCGCGAGTGGCATCCCGGCGTGGCGCTGGCCGATGGTCTTCTCCGCATCCCCTACCCGGCGAGCTCGGATCCCGTCATCCCCACCGTGCTCTTGCTCCCGATGAATGGCTGGGACGGCGCGGGCTACCGTCTGGGCTACGGCGCCGGATTCTTCGACCGCACGCTGGCGAGCATGAAGCCGAGGCCCATCGCCATCGGCGTCGGGTACGAGCTGAGTCGCATCGCCACCATCCATCCCCAGAGCTGGGACGTGCCAATGGACTGGGTGGTGACGGAGCGCGGGGTCTATCGGCGCGATCCCGACGGGCTCGCCTTCCTCGGTGAAGCTGCGGCGGGAGCGCCGAGCCGGCTCGCCTCTCCAGTGTGCTATGCCGACGAGATTGCGCCCGACCGCGAGACGTAGCGGCCGGGGGCGGGGCCGGGAAGGCTCAGACGATCACGTGACCGGGCTGGCGCTCCGGCTCGCGCCGGGCCAGCACGCGCCGATGCTCGAGCAGGAGCCGCGTCGTCTCTTGCAGCACCGTGGCCAAGGGCACGGCGACGATCATGCCGAGGATGCCGAGGGCGTGATTGCCCACCACCACCGAGCCGAGGAGCAGCGCAGGGTGGAGGTGCACGCTGCGCCCGATGGCAAAGGGCTGGATCACCGTGTCGTCCACTACCTTAATAACCAGGAAAAGCAACACCACGCGCAGGATGCCCCCCAGCCCCTGCCCCGGAGTGAGCACCACCACCAGGGCCGCCGCGCCCGCCGAGAGCAAGGGACCGACGAAGGGCACCACGTTCGCAAGCCCCGCGAAGGCACCGAGGAGGAGCGGATACGGGATGCCCACTGCCCACAGCCCCAGGGCGGCGAGGATTGCGACCGAGAGGCCATCCAGGGCCACTCCGCGGATGTAGCGCCCGATCGCGCCGTTGAGTTCACGCCAGACCGCGACGGAGGTCTCCACGTGCTGGGGCGGCAACCGATTCAGAGCGAGCGCGATGATCCGATGCATGTCCCGCAGGAAGAAGAACGCGAAGAAGGGCACGAGGATCGTGATGAGGAAGAGGTGTCCCGCGTGCTGGAAGAGCTCGGCGGGCTCGCTGGGCGCGCGATCGAGGATGAACCGCTGCATCCAGCCGCCGCCCTCCGGCAAAAGCCGCCGCAGCGCGGGAGCCGACTCCCCCAGCTCGTGGAGCGCGGCATCGAGTCCCGTGTCGGCCTT
>DATGCY010000178.1:0-2864 GCA_035311385.1 Candidatus Methylomirabilota bacterium | reverse complement strand
GCGCTGGATGTCGGCGACGGGCACCCGCGGATTCGCGTCCTGCACGATGGTGACGCCGAGGAGATCGAACGAGACGGTGTGCGGATGGAGGGAGAGCTTCGGGATGGTCACCGTGTAGCCGGTAAGCCGGTGGTTGACCTCCCGCTCCACGTATCGTCGCAGCGGCTCATCGAGCAGATAGGCAGCGGAGTACACGGCCACCACAATGACGAGGAGCGCTATGATCGGCCAGCGGCGCCGTCTCGGTAGGCTTTGCCACCTTCGTCCAAAGCTGGCCAAGGATCGACCGATGCTACGCATGTCCGGGGAAACTGCATCGCGGATGCCACCGGCGCGATGCCTCCGATGGAGGGGCGATTGCGCCCTGTCGTCAGGACGGGCGAGGTCGTTTCGACCCGGTAGATCTGAAACGCTAGCTCTTCTTGCTCGGTCGCTCGGCCACGGGCAAGCCGGCCTTCTTCCACGCTGCGAAGCCGCCGTCCATCTCGAAGACGGGTTCGAGCCCCATCTGTTGGGCGACGTCCGCCGCGAGGGCGGAGCGCCAGGCGCCGTTGCAGTAGAAGATGAAGCTCTTGCCCGATCCGAAGATGTCCTTGTAGTAGGGGCTGTCGGGATCGATCCAGAACTCGAGCATGCCGCGCGGGCAATGGAAGGCGCCGGGGATCATGCCTTCCCGCTCCAGCTCCCGCACGTCGCGCAGGTCCACGAAGGTCACGTCATCGCGGCCGTGGCGGGCGCGCGCTTCCTCGAGACTGAGGGTGGTGATGCGGGACTTCGCCTCGTCCACGAGTTGCCGAAATCCCTTCTTGAGCTTCATGGCGTCCTCCTGTTCGGATGGCGGTCTCCGCACTCTACACCGGGTCAACACGCCGTGCTCTGACATGCCTCTGCCCCCGCGATCCCTTCACCTCGGACTGGAGCTTCCGAGCAGAGACGATAACGGCGCTCGAAGACCTCGAGCGCCGCTATCACGTCCCGTCCCTCACGGCCGGCGACGCCGAGGTCGCCGACCGGCTGGAGGGTTTCGGGGATCGCATGATCGTCGCCTACTTCTTGCGCTTCCGCAGGAAACCGATGCCACCGAGCAGGATGGCGCCCGACGCGAGGAGCGTGAGTGTGCCGGGCTCCGGCACCCGGACGCCCGGAGTGGCGTGGGCACTTCCTGGATCGATGAAGAGGACGGCGAGCGCCATCAGGGTGATCAATAGCCGGTAGTTCTCCTTCATGTGAAGCCTCCCTCGGGAGATGTGACGTCTGGGCGCGGGGAGGCATCATTCGTGCCGGCTCACCCAGGTCCATGCAGGTCGGTACTTACGAGGCGGGTACGGGCTCTCGAGGGACCACTCGCCAACTCCCTCGACAGTGTCTAGGCCTCGACAGATGCGCTATCGCGTGGCCGGCTGCGCGCGCCGCGCCAGGACCCAGCAAATGATGGCAAAGAGGAGATAGCCGAGGGCCACTCCCGCAGACTCGCCGATGGCGAGCTTGGCGCCATGGATGAAACCGAAGAAAGCGAGCACGGCTCCCGCCAGCGCGTAGACGGCGGCACGGTGGAAATCACGGTCGATGATGAAAGCGGCCACGGCGCCCAGGATCATTCCCGCGAGGATGGCCCCGCCGCCCAAGAGCTCCATGCCGCGATAGACCACGCCCGAGCCGGCGAGCGCCGCCATGCCCACCTTCTCCGCACTGGTGCCCGCCGCATTCAATGCGCCGTCCACTAGCACGTGACCCCATGAGGCGATGTTGGGGATGAGGGCGAAGATGACGGCCGGCGCGTGCTCGCGTGGAGTGGCCTGGAAGGCCTGGGCCCCGATGACCACTCCGATGTAGAGGAGGATGGGGAGGATGGCCACGAGTGGGATCACGGCGAGGAGGAGGGCCACAAGGCCGAGGAAGCACACGAGCCCCACGCAAATGCCCGTGACGAGCGAGTAGCCAATACGGCCGCCCACCGCCTTCCAACCGGGATGGCCGATGTAGACGGCGGGCGGGAACGGGCTGCCGAGGATAGAGCCCACCACCGCGCCGATGCCGTCGGCGAGGAGGATCTTGCGCAGGTTGTAGCTGTCGCCCGCCGCCTCCGCACTTTCCACGTTGTTCATGCCCTCGGTGAAATTGTAGATGCCGAGGGGAATCGCCGTCACGAGGAGCGGGCCGAGGTCGCGCAGCCCCGCCACCATGTCCGCGGAGGGTATGGGCAGCCGCAGCCCGAACTGGCTGAGCGCCGTGCCCACCGCCGTCGGCTGCATCAGTCCGGACCACCCGAGGAGGGAGACGATCCAGGCCACCACGGTGCCGATGATGACGGCGGCGAGACCGCCCGGTACGTTGCCGGGGAGGGAGACGTTGGCCATCCAGCTCACCATGATGATGGCTAGCGAGATGAAGGCGATCCAGGGCACTTCCCAGCTCTGGAAAGCCGGCCGCATCGAGATGAAGGTAATGGAGATGCCGGCGAGGGTACCGAGCATGGCCGCGCGCGGCGTGTACTTCCTGATGGCGGGGCCGACGAAAGCACCGAGCAGGATGATGACGCCGATCACGAAGCACCAGGCGAGCCCCGCCTGCCAGGCGAGGATGGGATTCCCCGTGCGGAGGGCCACGGGCAGCATGATGAGGAATACGACAATGAACATGTGCGGCACGCTGGGACCGTAGGGCATGGCGGTGACGGTGTCGCGTCGTTCCGCCCGGGCGAGACGATAGGCGAGCCACGCGTAGTAGAGATTGCCCAGGGGGAGCGCGATGGCGAGGGCGGGAAGGATGCGACCGAACACGATGTCGCCCGGCATTTTGACCACGCCCAGGGTGAGGCCGGTGAGCACGATCACGTTGAGCACCACGTTGGTGAAGAGGCCGAA
>DATGCY010000177.1:0-3744 GCA_035311385.1 Candidatus Methylomirabilota bacterium | reverse complement strand
CAAGTGGCAGAAGGACGGCCGCTACTTCGCCGCCCACCAGAACTGGGGCCAGCTCGGCATCACCTATCGCACCGACAAGGTGAAGACGCCGCCCAAGGAGTGGCTCGACTTCTGGAAGCCCGAGTACAAGGGCCTGATCGGCATGCCGCCCATCAGCTACTCCGTCGGGCTTCAGTTCTTCATCGCCACCGTGCATGCCCTCGGCGGCGACGAGAAGAATCCCGCCGACGTCGATCGCGGCTTCGAGAAAATGAAGGAGCTCAAGCCCAGCATCGTCCAGCAGCCCGCGGACGCCGGGGCCATCCAGCAGCTCCTCGAGCGCGGGGACATCGCGGTGGTGCCGCTGTGGGACGGCCGCGCCCACGGCCTCGCCGCCGCCGGGCTCCCCGTGGGCTTCAACTATCCGAGCAAGCCGGGGCCGGTGGCGAGCGGCGCGGGCATCGGCATCGCCAAGGGCACGAAGAACCGCGCCGCTGCTCTCAAGCTCATCGACTTCCGCTTCTCGCCGGACGCCCAGAAGGCCTTCTGCCAGCAGATGTGGTACGCGCCGTCGAATAGCACGGTGAAGCTCGATCCCAAGTACGCGGCGAAGATCGCCTACGGCAACGAGGCCTACGCGCGACTCCTCGCCCCCAACTACGACGTGGTCGGGCAAAAGCTGGGAGACTGGACGCAGCGCTGGACGATGCTCTTCACGGGCTGACGGCGGCCACGCGCGCGCCCGTGGACATCGACGTCGAGCTCCGCGGCGTGGCCATGTCGTACGGCGCCACGCCCGTACTGCACGACCTGGATCTGGAAGTGCGCAAGGGCGAGTTCCTCTCGCTCCTCGGGCCCTCCGGGTGCGGCAAGACGACCACGCTGAACATCATCGCGGGCTTTCTCGAGCCGACCCGCGGCACGGTGACCCTGGGCGGGCGCGTGGTCAACGACGTGCCCGCCTACCGCCGCAACACCGGCATGGTCTTCCAGAGCTATGCCCTCTTTCCCCACATGAGCGTGTTCGACAATGTGGCCTTCGGCCTCCGCGTGCGCCGGACGGCCGCCGCGGACATCGAGCGGCGGGCGTGCGAGGCTCTCGCCCTCGTCCAGCTCGCGGGCTACGAACAGCGCGCGATCCGCCAGCTCTCCGGAGGACAGCAGCAACGCGTGGCCATCGCGCGGGCCCTCGCCATCGATCCTCTCGTGCTCCTCATGGATGAGCCGCTGTCCAACCTGGACGCCCAGCTCCGTCGCCAGATGCGCGTGGAGCTTCGCCGTCTCCAGCGCCAGGTCGGCGTCACCACCATCTTCGTCACCCACGATCAGGAGGAGGCCCTCACCTTGTCCGACCGTCTCGTGGTGATGAACCGCGGCCGCATCGAGCAGGCGGGCACGCCCGTCGAGCTCTACCGGAAGCCACGCACGCCCTTCGTCGCCCAGTTCCTCGGCCATCCCAACTTCCTCTTCGGCACGGTGGCCGAGCGACGAAGCACCGAGGTCGCCGTGCAGATCGGGGCGCACCGCGTGACGGCTTTCTCCGAGGAGCGCCTCGAGACGGGTGCGCCCGTAGCCGTGGTGCTCCGCGCGGAGAGCGCAGCGCTCTCGAGGACACCCGCGGGCGGCCGAGCCAACGCGCTCCCGGGAACGATCGCCTACACCGTGTACCTCGGGACGAACAGCGAATACGAGGTGCGTCTGGCCGACGGGATCCGACTGCGCGTGATCGAGCAGATGCCGAGCGGCCTGCCCTCATTCGCCGAGGGTGACGCCGTCACCGTCTCTTGGGCACCCGAGGACAGCATCGTGCTGTCCGGCTCCCGCGAGAGCATGCCGGACCTCGTCCCGTGATCGGGCGCCCGCGCCGTGCCGTGGTGGCCGGGCTCCTCGCCCCCGCCGTGGTGCTCCTCGTGCTCTTCTTCGTGATCCCGTCCGCGGATCTCTTCCGGCTGAGCCTCGCCCACATGGACGCGCAGCGCGCCATTCATCACGACCTCTCGCTGGTGAACTACAAGAATTTCGCCACCAATCCGTACTTCCACCGCATGGTGTGGGGGAGCGTGAAGCTCACGGTGGCGGTGACGGCGCTCTGCCTCCTCCTCGGCTACCCCGCCGCCTACTCCATGGTGCGAGCGCGGTCCCGGCTCTCCCGCACCGTGCTCTACGCCATCGTGGTCTCCCCGCTCCTCATCAGCGTCATCGTGCGGAGCTACGGGTGGGTGGTGCTCCTCGCCAACAACGGCGTGATCAACGGCACTCTGCTCTCGCTGGGACTCATCGAGCGGCCCATTCGCATGCTCGGCACCTTCGGCTCGGTGATCGTGGCCACCGTGCACGTGCTCTTGCCCTTCATGATGCTGCCCATCGCGAGCGCGCTCCAGTCGCTCGACGCGGTGCTGGAGCGGGCCGCGCAGAGCCTAGGCGCCTCACCGTGGCAGACCTTCTGGCGGGTCACCCTCCCCCTGAGCATGCCTGGCGTGGTGGCGGGGACGAGCCTGGTCATCGCCCTCACCCTCGGCATCTACATCACGCCGCTCCTCGTGGCCGGACCGCTCCAACCGCTCTTCGCCATCGGGATCTACTACGTCACGCTGAGCCAGCTCGACTTCCCGCTCGGGGCCGCCCTGTCCTTCGTCCTCCTCGCCTTCACCCTGCTCGTGATCGCGGCGGCGGCCCGCCTCCTGCGTGTGGTGAAGGGCAGCGTCGCCTGATGCGCCGCCGCTTCACCGGCGCGACGGCGGCGAAGGCTCTCAGCGTCGCCGTCTACGTGTTTCTGCTCGCTCCCCTTCTGGTGGTGGTGCTCGCTTCGTTCAACTCGGCGGACTTTCTCTCCTTCCCGCCGCGCGGCTTCTCGCTGCGCTGGTATCGGGCCCTCTGGGAGAGCGAGGTGTGGGGCGACTCGTTTCGCCTCAGTCTCCTGCTCACCGCGGTGGTGACGCCGCTGGCCTTGATCATCGGCACCTTGGCCGCCTACGCCCTCGTGCGCTACTCCTTTCCGGGCAAGGGCGCCATGGCCACCCTCGTCATGGCCCCCCTCGTGATGCCGCAGATCGTCCTCGGCATCGCGCTCCTCAACTACATGAGCGGGCTCGGACTGGTCGGCTCGCTCACGGGATTGATCCTGGGCCACCTCGTGGTGACGCTGCCCTTCACGGTGCGCCTCGTCTCCATCAGCGTGCACAACCTCGATCCCGCCCTGGAGCGGGCGGCGCAGAACCTGGGGGCGACGCCGCTCCAGACCTTCTGGCGGGTGACCCTGCCGCTCCTGCGGCCGGGCATCGTGGCGGGGGCCATCTTCGCGGCCATCATCTCGTTCGGGGAACTGGCGGTGACGCTCCTCATCGCGGGCGCGCGCACCACCACCCTGCCGCTGCGGATCTTCAACTACACGGAGTACAACTTCGATCCCACCATCAACGCCGTGTCCACTATCTTCGTGGTCCTCGCGCTCGTGCTCATCATCGTCCTCGACCGCCTCATCGGCCTCGTCCGAATCGGCTGAGCCCGAATCGTTCACTGCCGTCGCACGGCGGCTAGACTACCGGCCTCGTGCCTCGTGCATATCGAGCCGCTAGGATCGCGCACGAGTGTCGTACGTGAAGTCGGGCGGGTGGCGGCGGGGGAGGGGGAGCTCTCCGGCGGAGTGGGACCCCCTCGTCCTGTGCGCAGCCCGCAGGGCTGCGATTCAGGCGAGCGGGTGACGCAGCTGGAGAGCTCCCCCTCCCCCGCCGACGGGTCCCGGCCCGCCTCGCGCGTCAATCGTTC
>DATGCY010000176.1:0-10992 GCA_035311385.1 Candidatus Methylomirabilota bacterium | reverse complement strand
GCTTCTCCTTGGCGCTGTCAGGAATGATGATGCCGCCCTTCTTCATCTCCTTCTCTTCCTGACGCTTGACGAGAATGCGGTCGTGCAACGGGCGAATCTTCATAGCCAAATCACCCTCCGATGGATAAGATGTTGACGCTTTCGGGCCGCTGGTGGCCGCTGCTGCGGTTAGCACTCACCACAGGCGAGTGCTAACTATACGGGCCGGCCCATGCCGAGTCAAGGCTCAATTTTCCTTTGTAAGTCCATTAGTTATACTCGGAGCTAGCCTATGAGTTCGCTCGGTGCTCGGCCATCCGTTCTGATTACTCGGGCGCTCCCACCGGTCGCCGTCGCGCGCGCCCGAGGTCGAGCGGACGTCGACTTCCACGACGTCGACGCGCC
Organism: Candidatus Methylomirabilota bacterium; assembly: GCA_035311385.1. Taxonomy (GTDB): domain Bacteria; phylum Methylomirabilota; class Methylomirabilia; order Rokubacteriales; family CSP1-6; genus AR37. The sequence continues at coordinate 10,608 of DATGCY010000176.1, read as the reverse complement.
CCTGCCCCGGGCAGAGCTTCTCCGGAGACTTCAGGGTCGCCAGGGCCTGGTCTGCGTGATCACCGACACCGTCGACGAGGATCTCCTGGCCGCCTGCCCCGACCTCAAGGTCGCCGCCAACGTCGCCGTCGGCTTCAATAACATCGATGTCGCCGCGGCGACCCGGCGTGGCGTGGTCATCACTAACACCCCGGACGTGTTGACGGAAACCACCGCGGACTTCGCCTGGACTCTTCTCATGGCCACCGCCCGCCGCATCGTCGAGGCGGACCGATACGTTCGCGAAGGCCGCTTCACGCAGTGGGAGAACATGCTGCTTCACGGCGGTGACATCCACGGCAAGACGGTGGGCATCGTGGGCTTCGGCCGCATCGGGCGTGCCATGGCACGGCGGGCTCTGGGCTTCGGGATGCGCGTGCTCTACCAGGACGCGGTCGCGGCCGATGCGACGACCGAGCGGGAGCTCCGGGCTACGCGGACGGACATCGCCACCCTGCTACGCGAGTCCGACTTCGTCACCATCCACACGCCACTCCTGCCCGAGACCCGGCACCTGATCAATGCGCAGTCGCTCAGGACCATGAAGAAGACGGCGTACCTGATCAACGCCGCCCGCGGCCCCGTGGTCGAGGAGGCCGCGCTCGTTCAAGCTCTCAAGGAAGGCTGGATTGCCGGCGCGGGCCTTGACGTGTTCGAGGAGGAGCCCAAGGTCCATCCCGGTCTGCGGGGGCTCAGCAACGTGGTGCTCACTCCCCACATCGGGAGCGCCTCGGCGGATACGCGACTGCGGATGGCCAACCTCGCCGTGGACAATTGTCTCGCCGTACTGGAGGGCAAGGCGCCGCCCACGCCGGTGAATCCTGAAGTGCTCGCCCGCACGTAGCCGCGCCTCCGCGCCATGATCCGGCGCGGGCAGGGTGGCGGGTCGTCAGGTCAGGCGGGCAAGACGCCGCGTGAGGCGTTCGAGCCGGTGATGAAGGGCGTCGAGGACGAGGACGGGCGCGCGGTGCGCACGGGCGTGCTCGATGGCCTCGGTGACCACGGCCTGGGCGGCGAGGAAATCGCGCAGGCGATGCTCATGGATCTTGGCCATCTCCTCCCACGGCCGTGCGTCGAAGATGCGCGCGCCACGCGCGGCGGCCTCCCAGAGCTCGCGTGAGGCATCCCACCGCGCGCGGCGCTTCTCCCGCCAGGCAAGTCGGGCGAGCACCCGCTCGCGCGCCGGGCTCTGGAGCCCACGCTCCAGCGCGGACCGATAGCAGGCCTCCCCGCGCTCGGGATCCGCCGTTTCCCAGAGCCGCCCGAGCCCGGCTAGCTCGTCGGGCTCGAGGTCGATGGCGGGCGCCTGGACCACGGCCTCGGCGACCCATCCCGCCAGCGCTACGAGGGAGAGGATGTCGTGCCGGTTGTGCTCGAAGACGCGCGGAAGCTGGCCCGGTGACTTGCGCCGCAGGTAATCGAAGTACACCTGCGGAATGAGCGCTCCGGGAAGATCGTCCTCGCGGACGAACCCGAGGGCGTGCTGCTCGACGGTGCCGAGACGGCAGTCGGGAAGGCGCGCGCTCCAGAGCCGGCGCGCCGCAGGCAGGAGATCGAGGTGAAACACCGTGTCCGGCCAGCGGCGGCGGCCCAGGACGAAGCGCGTCTCGAGGAGCGGTAGGTCGAAGCCGGCGCCGTTGTAGGTGACGATGCCGTCCACGTCACGCAGGAGCGGATCGAGGGCGGCCAGGAGCGCGGGCTCCTCGTCGAGGTCGCGCATGAAGTACTGCCGCACCTCGAAGGCGCCGTCATCGAAGAAGCCCACACCAATGAGGAAGACATAGGTCCCGGTGCCCCCGGCGAGGCCCGTCGTCTCGGTGTCGAGATAGAGGAGACGTGGTCCCCCCGGCGCTTCTCCGCGCGCCAGGAGGGCGAGCGGCGCCTCCGTGAGGCCGCGAGCCCGCTCGAGCGGCTGACGGCCGTGGCGATGATCATCGGTGAAACGCCGGCGGACGCACAGCACGTTTCCCCGATCCGTCTCCTCGACGGCGCCCCCCACCAGATCCTCGAGCGATCCGCTTTTCCGGAACGCGGGGCTCGCCCGGCTCTTGGCCTCGAGGCGGCGAATGACCTGGCGGAGATCGGAGGCGACGTCGCTCACGAGGGCTGGGAAGTGGTCAGCGGCGACGCACGAGACGCTTGAGGAGAGCCAGGGCCACCGGCTTGGCGCGACGGCCGACCTCGTTCACCGGTCCCACGCACGAAGGGCAGCCGGCCGGACACGGGCAGGCTTCGAGCGTCTCCAGCCCACGGGCGAGAAGATCGGGCAGCACCTCGAAGATGCGCTCGGCGAGCCCGATGCCCCCCGGCAGGTTGTCGTAGAGGTAGATCGTGGGTGTGAACTCCGCGCCCTGCACGAGCTGGGCGCGCATCACCTCGCGCGTGACGACTTGCCCCTCCGCCGCGGGGCTGCCGTCGCCCAGCCAAACGCCGATGTCCCGGATGTCGCAGAGGAGGAAGGTTGGCGCCAAAGAGTGCAGGAGGCGGGTGAGGGCCCGCAGGCCGTCCACCAGCTCGTCGCGCTGGGTCGAGATCTCGGCAAGGACCTTGGGATCTACGGTGAGCCAGGCCGAGGTCGTCTGCATCTCCTGCTGGGGCAGCTCGACCTCGCCCGAGCCCACGTTCTCCATGGTGCCCATCTTGATCTTCTTGAACCCGACGACCTTCTCGGCGACGAGCACCTCGCCCTGCTCGCCCACCACCCCCGTCGTCTCCTGCTTGGTGAAGCGCTGGAGGATCCACACGCCCTTGGCGCTGATGGCGTCGGTAAAGTAGTCCACTACCACCTTCTTGACGTAGGCGACCTTCTCCTCGTCCTCGCGGTAGCGGAGCTCCTGCACTTCGAAGGGCTCGCCCTCCACCATGTAGATGGCCTTGGGATAGATCATGGCGAAGGCGCTCTTCCAGTCCACCTCGGCGATGATCTGCCGGCGCTTCACCTGCTTGTCGTCACGCGAGGTGGTATCGATCACGAGGAAATTGTCGGAGCTGACGGTGCGGAGCGAGATGTGGTCGGCGGGATAGGTCTCCGACGTCCAGTGGAACTGCTCGCCCGCCCCGTGGAGCAAGCCCTCCTCCTCCAGGGCCTGGAGATGCGCCTGCACGTCGCCTCCGAAGACCTCCTGGCGCCCGAAGGGCAACTCAAAGGCCGCGCACTTGAGGTGATTGACCAGGATGAAGGGGTTCTCGGGATTGATGCGCGCGTGCTCGGGCGGGGCGCCGAAGAGATAGTCGGGGTGCGCGGCGAGATATTGATCCATAGGCGAGGAGCTCGCCACGAGGATCGCCGCCGATAGCTCGCTGCGTCGTCCCGCGCGGCCCGCCTGCTGCCACATGGAGGCGATTGTGCCGGGATACCCGGCGAGCACCGCCGCGTCGAGGTGGCCGATATCGATGCCGAGCTCCAGGGCGCTGGTGGCGACCACGCCGAGCACCTCCCCGCTCCGGAGCCCCTGTTCCACCTCGCGCCGTCTGAGCGGAAGGTAGCCGCCGCGATAGCCGCGCACCATCCCGGAATCGCCCGTCTTGTCCTCCACGCCACGCTTGATGGTCGAGAGGAGCACTTCCGTGGAGAGACGGCTCTGCGCGAAGACGATGGTCGCTACCTTCTCCTTGAGGAGCTGCACGGCGAGACTGGCCGCCTCGCCGAGATAGGGCGCGCGGATGCCCAGCTCCCGGTTGATCACGGGCGGGTTGTAGCAGAGGAACAGCTTCTCCCCCGTGGGCGCGCCGCTCTCCGTCACCTCTCCCACCGGCTCGCCGCTGAGCCGCTCCGCCAGCTCGCGCGGATTCGCAATGGTCGCCGAGGCCATGATGAACTGCGGCGAGGAGCCGTAGTGGCGGCAGATGCGCTTGAGTCGCCGCAACACGTTGGCCAGGTGACTGCCGAAGACCCCTCGATAGGCGTGCAGCTCGTCGATCACCACGTAGCGGAGGTTCTGGAAGAGGTTCACCCACTTGGTGTGATGCGGCAGGATGCCCGAGTGCAGCATGTCGGGGTTGGTCAGGACGAGATTCGCCCGTGCCCGCACCGAGCGGCGCGCGTCTTGCGGCGTGTCGCCGTCATAAGTGTGCATGCGCATGTCCGGGAGCGACTTGGCGAGCTCCGTCAGCTCCGCCAGCTGATCCTGGGCGAGAGCCTTGGTGGGAAAGAGGTACAGGACCCGCGATTCGGGCTGCTGCACGAGGGCCTGCAGGACGGGCAGGTTGTAGCAGAGCGTCTTGCCGGAGGCGGTGGGCGTGACCACCACGAGGTTCTCGCCCTTGTCCACGATTTCGAAAGCCCGCGCCTGATGCGAGTACAGCCGCTCCACCCCCCGGCTTCTGAGCGCCTCGACGAGGCGCGGATCGAGCGAAGAGGGAAAGGGCGCAAAGACGGCGGGCTTGGCCTGGAAGTATCGGGTGGCCGTGATGAGAGGGCCGGTGCGCGCAGAGGTCAGGAGGCCGTCCAGAATCTCCTGCAGCGACATGCGCTCATCCTATGTTTAGTGTGAGAATCTTGTCAACTTCCAGGGGTCGTGCCACGGTGGTGGGCATGCTCTGGCTCCTCGCCCCACTCGGCTGGACCGCGCTCATCGCATATCTCGGAAGGAGCCAGTGGGGAGGCGAGCAGACAGCGTCGTGGATCGAGCCCATCCTGCGAGGCCTGCTCCCCTTTGCCGCTCCCTACCTCGTGGAGCTGATCCACGCCATCATCAGAAAAGGGGCGCACGTTTTCGAGTACGCGGTGCTGGCAACGCTCTGGCGGCGTGCCGTGGGAGGCTCCTGGCTCGCTCTCGCGCTCTCGGTGATCACGGCGTCGCTCGACGAGTTGCACCAGTCGTTCGAGCCCGGCCGCGGGGCGAGCATCTACGACGTGCTCCTCGACAGCACGGCGGCAGCGGCCGCTCTCGCTCTCGCCGCTGTATGGCGCACACGCCGCCGGGTCGCTACGTCGTGAAGCCGGAATGGGCACAGGCGGAGCTGCCGTTGCCGCCGCCCTACACGCTGCGCAACGTGATCCGTGTCATCGGGCCTGGCGCCATCTTTCTCGGGCTCTCGCTGGGATCGGGCGACTGGATGCTGGGACCCGCCGCCACCGCGCGCTGGGGACCGGGCATCCTCTGGATCTGCACAGTGTCCGTGCTGCTCCAGGCGCTCCTCAATACCGAGATGGCCCGCTACACCCTCGCCACGGGTGAGCCCATCTTCGCCGGCTTCATGCGTCTCCGGCCGGGGCCGCGTCTCTGGGGTCCCGTGTACGCTCTTCTGCATCTCGGCCAGGTCGGCTGGCCGGGCTGGGCCCTCGCCGCCGCCTCGGCCTTGACCGCCGCCTTCCTCGGCCGCGTGCCGCGCCTCGACGATCGGCCCGTCATCATCTGGCTCGGCTACGCCATCTTCTTCGGCGCGGTGGCCCTGGTCGTCCTCGGCGCGCGAGCGCGCAAGACCGTCGAGTGGGCGGAGTGGATCGTCATGGCGTGGACGCTGCTCTTCCTTGCCGTCCTCGCCTACGTCTTCGTGCCTGCGAGCGTCTGGCGCGCGGTCGGCTCGGGCTTCGTGATACCTGCTCTTCCCCCCGATCGCGACGTGCGGAACTGGGTCCTCCTCGCCGCCTTCGCCGCATACTCTGGTGCAGGCGGCACTATCAACGCTGCGTTGACCCAGTGGCTGCGCGACAAGGGCTTCGGCATGGGCGGCACGGTGCAGAGCCAGTCGGTAATGCTCGGAGGCGAAAGAATTGCCTTCGCGCGCGACGGCAAGACCTTCCCGCCTACCGAGGCGAATCTCGACAAGTGGCGGCAGTGGTGGCGCTACCTTCGCACGGACTTCTGGTTCCTCTGGCCCCTCGGCTGCCTCGTGTCCATGGCCTTGCCCGCGGTCCTTGCCGCGCACTTCGCGGGGACGGGCGAGATCTGGTCGGGCTTCGCCTCACCGACGTGGCTCGCCCAGGCGGTCGGCTGGCGCTCGGGCCTCGTCCTTTGGACGCTCGCGCTCCTCACCGGCTTCGCCGTCCTCGGTCTGACCCAGGTCGGCATTGCGGTGGGCTTCGCACGCATCGTGACGGACATCCTGTGGACGGCGTGGGCGCGGACCCGTCCGGTAGGACGGAGCGCGCCCTCGCGGGGGCTCTACTATATGGTTCTGGTCGGCTACGTCGCGGTGGGGTGCGTCGCCATGACGGCGGGCGACCCTTTCCGCCTCATCGTGATCGGGGCGAACGTGGCCGCGCTCAACTTCGTCGCGCTTTCGATCCACACCGTCTGGCTCAACCGGGCTCTGCTGCCCGCCGAGCTGCGGCCATCCCTTTGGCGGGAGATCGGCGTGCTCGCCTGCGGCGCGTTCTTCGCTGCGCTGCTCGTTCAGGTTCTGAAGGACCCGGCAAGGCTGCGGGCGCTCTGGGGCTCATGAGTCGGCGCGGGGCTCGCGCCCCTCTTCCGAGCCTCCCCCCAAGGATTGAAAGGCGCGGGCCAAGCCCGCGCTCGAAGCGGAACATCACATTGCGCTTGGCTCAGGCTAGCTCAGGTCGAAGAGCAGAACTTCCGAACGGTCTGTAGCTTTCACTTCTACTGCAGCTTCGCCGCTGAAGGCGGCACCGTCACCCGCGGCCAGGCTCACGCCATTGGCCGTCACTTTCCCGCGCGCGACATGGAGCCAGGCGTGACGCCCGGCGGCGAGCGAGTGGCGCACGGCATCTGTCGGCTCGAGCAGCGCGGTCCACAGGTCGGCATCCTGATGGATGGTGACGGCGCCGTCGCGGCCGTCGCGCCCCGCGATGAGCCGCAAGGCTCCGCGGCGCGACTCGGGCGGAAAGCGCTTCTCCTCGTACTCCGGGGTGAGCCCGCGTTGACTCGGGAGGAGCCAGATCTGGAGCAGGTGCACGAGCTCCTCCCGCGAGGGGTTGAACTCGCTGTGCGTCACTCCGGTGCCCGCGCTCATCCTCTGGATGTCTCCCGGCCGGATCACGGAGCCGTTGCCCATGCTGTCCTTGTGCTCGAGCGCGCCCTCGAGCACCCAGGTGAGAATCTCCATGTCGCGGTGGGCGTGCGTGCCGAATCCTTCGGCGGGCTGCACGCGATCCTCGTTGATGACGCGGAGGGAGCGGAAGCCCATGTGCCGCGGGTCGTGATACGAGGCGAAGGAGAAGGTGTGGTAGGTGTCGAGCCAGCCGTGATCGAAGTGTCCGCGCTCGGAGCCGGGCCTGACGGTAATCATGGTGCTTTGATGATAGCCCCCCGCGCAAGGACCATCCGCACCGATGCGAGAGCGCCGATGGTTGCCGCGGGCTCTCCTGCCACCGCGAGGAGATCCGCGACGTACCCCTCGGCGACGCGACCGACCTCGCCTCCGAGCCCAATGGCCTCCGCCGCCACTGCCGTCGCCGAATGGATGGTCTCGAGTGGCGTCATCCCGTACTTGACCATCAGCTCGAGCTCGGGCAGCAGGCTGCCATGGAAGTTGAGTGGCGTCCCCGAGTCGGCGCCCGCCGCGATGCGCGCTCCCGCCTCGTGCGCGCGCTTGAAGCTCGCCACGTGCGAGCCGACTACCGCGTCGGACTTCCTGACCATGTAGTCCGGGATCCCCGCAGCGAGACCGCCCGACGAGATGGCGGCGGGCGCGGCGAGGGTGGGCACGAGGAAGGTGCCCTTGCGCTTCATGGCCGCGATGATCTCGTCGGTGAGGAAGATCCCGTGTTCGATCGTCGTGATGCCCGCTTCTACCGCATCGGCGATGCCCGTGGAGCCCTGGGCGTGGGCGGCGGTGCGACGCCCTGCCTTCACCGCCTCCTCCACCGCGGCCCGCATTTCCTCCAGGGTGAGCTGGGGCGAGCCCGGCTCCACTCCCGGCGTCATGACGCCGCCCGTGGCGATCAGCTTGATCAGGTCGGCACCTGCCTTGAGCTGCTCGCGGACCGCTTTCCGCACCTCGTCGGGGCCGTCGGCCTCGCGCCCCACGAAATGCCCGTGGCCGCCCGTCATGCACACGGGCTTGCCCGCGCCCAGAATGCGCGGCCCCGGGTAGAGGCCCTCGGCGATGCCTCGGCGCACGGCCAGCTCGACGTAGTCGCGGCCGCCCAGATCGCGCACCGTCGTCACCCCCGCCTCCAGCGTGTCCTGTGCGCGCCGGAGAACCTTGAGCGCGGTCAGGCCGTGGGGCTCGTCACGGATGGCGCCGACGGGATCCGGCTCCCCGCCGAAGCAGAGATGCACGTGGCAGTTGATGAGACCAGGCAGGAGAGTGCAGCCGACGAGATCGATCAGTCGCCCCCGCGGCGCACGCGCGGCATCCACGACCTGGGTGATGCGATCACCCTCGACGACCACGGCCCGGCCGCGCACGGGCTCCGCGCCCGTCCCGTCGATCAGCATGGCTCCCGTCAATACGAGCGTGTCCATTTACACCTTCAGTCTGGGATCGAGCGTGTCCCGCAGCCCGTCGCCGAGGAGATTGATACCGAGGACCGTGATGAGGATGGCCAGGCCGGGAAACGTGGCCAGCCACCACGCGGTGGAGAGATAGACGCGCCCGTCGGCGAGCATGCCGCCCCACGTCGGCGTGGGGGGCTGAACCCCCAAGCCAAGGAAGGACAGCGCGGACTCGATCACGATCACGCGCGCCATGTCGAGGGTGGCCACCACCAACCAGGGGGTGAACGCATTGGGCAGGACGTGATGAAGGAGGATGCGGCCGTCGCGGCTACCGAGGGCAATGGCCGCCTGCACGAAGTCGCGCTCGCGAATCGACAGCACCTCGCCGCGGACGACCCGCGCGTACACGACCCACGACGACACGCCGATCACGATGATGATGTTGCGCAGATTCGCCCCCAGCACCCCGATGACGGCGATGGCGAGCAAGATGAAGGGAAAGGCGAGCTGGATGTCGGCGAGCCGCATGAGGAAGTCGTCGATTTTGCCCCTGAAGTAGCCGGCGACGAGGCCGATCATCATGCCGAGCACGCCCGAGATGAGCACGGCGGACAGGCCGACCACCAGCGCGATGCGGGCGCCAAAAATCACCCGGGCGAGGATGTCGCGTCCGAGATGATCCGTCCCCAGCAGATGCATCTGCCCCGCCGCGTTCCGCCAGCCGGGCTCCTTGAGGCGCTGGTTGATGTCCTGCTCGAGGGGATCGAAGAGAGTGAGCCACGGCGCGAAGACGGCGGCCAGGATCACGAGGACGACCACAGTAAGACCGAACAGCGCGGTGCGCCGGCGTACCAGGCGCCGGAGCGTGGTGAGCCAGTAGCGCTCCTCTTGCTCTTCGGGAACGGGCAGAGCGACCGCGACGGTACCGTTGGGCGGGGCCATCACTGGAATCGGATGCGTGGATCGAGCCACGTGTAGGCAAGATCCACGAGGAAATTCACCACCACGAAGGTGCTGGCGAGGATGAAGACGGCCGCCTGCACCACGGGATAGTCACGGTTGAAGATAGCCTGCACGGAAAGGCGACCCACCCCCGGCCACGCGAAGATCGTCTCCGTGATGACGGAGCCCCCGAGGAGCGTGCCGAGCTCGATGCCCACGATGGTCACGATGGGAATCGACGCGTTCTTCAACGCGTGCTTCCACACCACCGGCTGCTCGCTCACGCCTTTGGCGCGCGCCGTGCGGATGTAGTCTTGCCCCAGCACCTCCAGCATGCCCGAGCGGGTGAGACGCGTGATGCGCGCGGTGGTGAAGAGACCGAGGGTCACCGCGGGGAGGACGAGGTGCTGGAGGTCACCTCGACCCGACGAGGGCAGCCAGTTGAAGTGCACCGAGAAGACGAGGATGAGCATGATGCCCAGCCAGAAGGTGGGCATGGCCTGGCCGAGGAGCGCGACCACCGTCGAGAAGTAATCGATCACGGTGTTGCGCTTCACGGCGGAGACGATGCCCGCGGGCACGGCAAGACAGAGGGCGAGGAGGAGTCCCGCGCCCGCCAGCTGGAAGGTCGCGGGCAATCTCTCGAGGACCAGCTCCATGGCGGGCTCGCCGTGACGGAGCGATTCGCCGAAATTACCGTGGATCGCGCCTTTCAGGAACCGGCCGTACTGGACGATCCACGGGTCGTCGAAGCCCATGGCGTTGCGGAAGCGCGCGATGTCCTCCGCGGTAGCGTCAGGAGGGAGGAGCAGCGCGGCAGGATCGCCGGTGAGATGCAGGATCGCGAACACCACCACCGACACCCCAAAGAGCACGAGCACGGCCTGCCAGAGGCGGCGGAGGACGTAGGATTTCATTTAGCTGCGGGGGCCTCGACATGGCCCCCGCACTCCCCCACTTTTGCCTCTCCGCGCCCTCGACGGGCGCGGCTCCCGCATTTCCACTGTGCCCTCGAGGTCCCCTCGACATGGCCCCCGCACTCCCCCACTTTTGCCTCTCCGCGCCCTCGGCGGGCGCGGCTCCTGCGTTTCGAGTGTGAACCCTCGGGGCTTGACATGGCCGGACTCTCCCATGCTTGCTCCCGCGGGCCCAAAGTAGGCGCGCATCGCTGCTCCGCGCTCGGTCATGCGCTTACGTTCCCGCCGGCTTGAGGGTGAGGCGGGCGATGGCCTCGATGTGCGGGGTGTGCGGGAACATGTCGACGGGCTGGACCCAGTCCACC
>DATGCY010000175.1:0-4678 GCA_035311385.1 Candidatus Methylomirabilota bacterium | reverse complement strand
TTCACGCCGCGGAGCACACGAAGCAGACCGAAGCTCTTGCTGAGGTCCCGGACCTCCACGACGGGTCGGCCCGGGTTGCTGCTCTCACTCATGCCCACGTACCAGCGCGATCTGGTCCATGCGCCGCACCGTCCATTCGATCGATGAGCAGATCAGCCAGTAGAGAGCAACGGCGACGAGCATGGCCTCGAGAGGCACGAAATAGATGGACTGCACCTGGTTGGCCATGAAAGTCAGGTCCGGGATGGTGATCACCATGAGGAAAGCCGAGTTCTTCACGAGCGTGATCATCTGGTTGCCGAGGACGGGACCGGCCGCGATGAGAATCTGTGGGAGGATGATTCGCCGATAGAGCCCCAGTCCCGCATGCCCGAAGGCCCGGCCGGCCTCTTCTTGCTCGTGGGGGAGGTGCGCCCAAGCTCCGCGCAGGATCTCGGCGAAGTACGCGGTGTTGTAGAAGATTAAGGCCGACAGTCCGCAGGTCCATCGGGACAGCCGCACGTGGACGGCGGGCAGGCAGTAGTACACGATGAAGAGCAGCATGAGGAACGGGATGGCGCGGAGGACGTCGACGATGGCCTGGGTCACGCGCCGCACCGTGGAGCGCCCCAAGACGAGCAGCAAGGAGACGGAAACGGCCAGGATCAGGGAGAGTACGCCCGAGAGGGCACAGATCCAGAGCGTATTCAGGAAGCCCGTCGCAAGCTCCGGCCACTCGCCGAGGACAGTCCAGAGATTGGCAATCACAGGATTCCGTACCTTGCGACGATCCGGCGCTCGATCGAGCGCTGCACCCGAATCAAGCACATCACGACCACCACGTAGATGACCGTCGCCGTGAGGAAGGGCGGAATCGGCTCGTAGGTCACCGTGGTCCACCGGACCGCCACGCGCGTGAGATCGACCACGCCGATGACGGCGATAGCCGGGCTGCCCTTGATGACGAGGGTCATCTCGTTGACGAGCGCGGGCAAGCTCGCCCGCCACACTTGCGGGAAGACGATACGGCGGAACGTGAGGGCGGAGGTCATGCCGCCCGCGTGCGCCGCGTCGAGCTGCCCCCGGGGGAAGTCGAGGATCGAGGCCCGCCAGATCTCAGCTTGAAAGACCGATGTGTTGATCGAGATGATGACGATGGCCGCGAGCACGGGTGACATCCGTACGCCGAGTGCCGGCATGCCGAAGAAGATGAGGAGGGCCAGAGTGACCATGGGTGTCGCGCGGATGATGCTGACGTAGGCAGTCACGGCCTGCGCTGCGACGGGGACCCGGCCCACCCGGACCAGGGCGAGGGCAAGCCCAGACAGCATCCCGGCGGCGATCCCCGCCAGGGACACCGTGAGCGTGACGACCGTGCCCTTGGCGAGCTCGCTCAGCAACGAGGTCCAGGCCATAGCGCCGCAGCCGACGGCTCGCCGTGGGGACTATTCCGGCATCGGGCGATTGCCCGGTAGCCGCGCCTCCCAGGGAAGGTCAGGGAACGAGCGCCCGAGCCACTTTTCTTGCAGGCGGTAGAGATTACCGTTCTTGCGCTGTTCCACGAAGAACTGGTTGAGGAAGTCTCTGAGCTCCTTGTTGCCGCGCTTCACAGCCCAGGCATGGTAGCCGACCGGCACCACGGCCTGCCCCAGCTCGAAATCGTTCGGGCGCTTGCGGATGACGTCCGCGATGGCCACGACGCTGTTGAGAACGTAATCGATCCGACCGTTGGCGAGATCCTGGTACGCCTCGGGGAACGAGGCGTAGAGGGACACCTTGCCGAGCTTGCCGCCGCTCTTCTGGAGGAGCGCATCGATCTCGGGGAGACGCTGGTGGATGGAGCTGCCCTGCTGCATGCCGACCGTGAGTCCCGAGAGGTCCTTGATCGACTGAATGCGCGTATCGCCCTTGCGCTTCATGTAGTAGTGCGTCGCCTCGGCGATCGGCATGGCGAAGTAGAGCTGCTGGGCGCGCTGATCACTGATGGTTGCTGCCGAGAGCGCCACGTCGAACTGCCCGCTCACGACACCGGCAAGGAGCCCCTGCCAGGGCAAGATCTCCTGGCGGACCTGGAACCCGGCCCAGTCCTTGAGCAGCTTGTAGAGGTCGTGATCGAGCCCGGCCGGCTGGCCGTCCTGGACGAACTCGAAGGGCGGGTAGTTGTCTTCCGTGGCGACCACCATGTAGCCGCGCTTCTTGATCTCCTCGAGCGTGGCCGTGCTGGCCGTGGTCGGGATCAGGCCTAGGAGCACCGCGCCGCAGAGCAGGGCAAGCAGGCCTCGGCCAAGGCGACGGGTTGAGAGCATGACATTGATTCGGGGCCCAGGGACAGACATTGTGGTTCCCACCTTTCTCATTGTTCACGTCGCCCGTCGCCCTGCTACCATGCGCACCACGCGCACCATCTCCACAGGTTCGGACACCCGTACATACGCGAGGAAGGGCTGTCGTGGCAAGTCGAGATCGGAGCTCAACTGGAGGCCGTCACCTTGACGGATCCCACACCCAGCCCTTCAACGGAGGGACATGAGCCAGCGCGGCTCGCGTCTCCCGCGGATGTCACGGCGGTCGCTCCCGTGGTGCGCGAGTACATGGTCGCCCTCGAGGTAATTGCAATTGAACACTCCATGCCAGCCGACAGCGTGGTAGTCCAACTCCAAGCGGGCGTGCCGGGAGGCCACCGAGCACGTCGAGCAGTACGAGGCCGCCAAGCTGCCGTCATAGCTGGAAATACCGACGGGCCGGCATGAGCGGGTCGGCCCTCGCCCACGTCGTCGTCAGCGGGCTCGCCACTGGCTGCATCTACGGGCTGGTGGCGCTCAGCCTGGTGATCGTCTACAACGCCACGCGCACGGTGAACTTCGCCCAGGGTGAGATGCTCATGATCTCGGCGTTCGTGGCCTGGTCAGCCCAGCGCACCGCCGGGCTTCCCCTCCTCCTCGCCCTCGCCTGCGGGGTGGTGGCGGGCGGACTGCTCGCGTACCTCGTTGAGCGCGTGATCATCCGCCGCGCGCTGCAGGCCACCCACTGGGACGTCCTCATCATCACGCTCGGCCTCTCGCTCGTGCTGCGGGCCGCAGCGGGGATCGTGTGGACGAACGACGAGCTGCCCTTTCCTTCGCTCTTCTCGAACCGGCCCGTCGCCATCGGTCCGGTGCGGGTGGCCCCGGTATCCCTTGGCATCATCGGCGCTTCCCTCGTCCTCATGCTCGCCCTCGTGGCGCTCTTCCGCGCCACTCGCCTGGGCCGGGCCATGCGCGCGGTCGCCCAGAACCAGAACGCGGCGCGGTTGATGGGCATCAGCGTGGAGGGCGTGTATTCGAGCGCCTGGGTGCTCGCGGCGGTCGTGGGCGCCGTGGGCGGAGTGCTCATCGCGCCGGTGACGTTTCTGTCTACCAAGATGGGGCTCATCGCGATCAATGGCTTCACGGCCGCGGTGTTGGGAGGCTTCGGCTCGATGCCGGGCGCGGTGGTGGGGGGGATGCTGCTCGGCCTCATCGAGAACCTCGCGCCTCTCTACCTGCCGACGGGCATCCGCTACTCCGTGCCCTTCCTCGTCATGATCGCCATCCTCCTCGCGCGGCCTCGCGGCCTCTTCGGCCGGGTCGAGCGGAGAAAGGTCTAGTGCGGGGGGCCGCGGTGATCCTGGCGACGGTGGCCGCCCTGGCGTGGCCACTGATGGCGCCAAAGTATCTCGTGTTCCTGGGGACGCTGGTGGCCATCAACGCGATCGTGGCCATTGGCCTCAACCTCCTCTCGGGGTACACGAATCAGCTGTCCTTCGGACATGCCGGCTTCCTCGCGATTGGCGCGTACGTGTCGGCCCTTCTCACCATCCATCTCCCCGCGCTGCCCGTCCCGCTGACGCTGCTCGCCGCGGGTCTCGCCACCGGCCTCGTCGGGCTCGCCCTCGGCATCCCGTGCCTTCGCCTCGAGGGGCTCTATCTGGCCATGGCCACCCTGGCCTTCGGCTTCGTGGTGATCGAAGCGATCACGAACCTCGACGGGCTGACGCGCGGCAACGACGGCTTGCGGGTGCCGGTGGCTCACCTCGGCCCCTGGGTCCTTGACACCGATGCGTCGCGCTACTACCTGACCATCGCGGTGGCGGTGGGCATGATCCTGGCTGCGCTCAACGTCACCGCCACCCGCACGGGACGGGCCTTCCTGGCCATTCGCACGAGCGAAATCGCCGCGCAGGCGAGCGGCATCAATGCGGCCGCGTACAAGACCATGGCCTTCGTACTGTCGGCCTTCTACACGGGGGTGGCCGGAGGCCTCTTCGCTTTCGTGGTTGGGTTCCTCTCGCCGGATGCCTTCGACGTGTTTCTCTCCGTCGATTTCCTGGTGATGATCATCCTGGGCGGGCTCGGGTCCGTTTTCGGTTCCGTGGCGGGCGCGGCCATTGTGACCGTGCTCAACGACTCCCTGGCCGGGTTCCAGGCGTATCGACCGCTGATCTTCGGCGCGATCATGATCGCCTGCATGCTGTTCATGCCGGGCGGCCTGGCCGCGCTGGCAAGGAGGAAGTCATGAGATCGAGATGGATAGTGTGCACGCTCGTCGTCGCCGCGCTGGGGGCGGCGATCCCTGTGGCGGCCGAGCAAGGCGTCACGGACACGGAGATCCTGCTCGGAGGGTCGAACTCGTTCTCGGGTCCGCTGGCCTTCACGGGCACCCAGCTGACGCGTTTTGGGGT
>DATGCY010000174.1:0-5107 GCA_035311385.1 Candidatus Methylomirabilota bacterium | reverse complement strand
GCCGCCACCATCTGAGTAGGGTAGGGCCCATGCGCTGGCGCATGTCCGGGCTTTGGCTGCTTCTGGCCCTGGTATCCCTCGCACCGCTCGTTTCCCCCGTACCCTCCTGGGCGCACTCCGGCTCGGAGTGGCTCTCCGACGAGATCGTCACGCAGAACGCCCCCCTTTCCGCAACGTCAAATAGCTCGTCCTCGTTCACGCTGAGCGCAGCACCAGAGCCGCGGGGCCTTTCCTGGCCCGTGCTTCTCGGCGCACTGGGCATTGTCGCCATCGGGTGGCGGCAGCCTCGACGCACCCTCGCCCTCGCCGTTGTCCTCCTCCTCGCCGTCTTCGCTTTCCAGGAGGGACTGCACTCCGTTCACCACCTCGCCGACAAGTCGCCGCTGACCAAATGCGCGGTGGCCCTGGCCGCGGCGCACCTGAGCGCCACCAGCGCCGACGACGGCGGTGTGACCGACGTCATCCTGCCTGCCCCTGCCCTCGCGACGGAGATCGGCCAATCCGATCCTGTCGCTCTCTTCCCGAGCCCCGTCCAGGGGCGCGCGCCTCCGATCGCCATCGCCTGATCTTTCCTGCTGGTGGCGGCGCGGCACCCCGTCGCGGGATGTGTCGCGTGCAGTTTCTCGTTTCGTATCCGGAGAACCCTGGCGCGCATCATGCTCGTAGGACTTGTCGTCATCCTGGTCCCGTTATTGTTGGCCACGCCCGCGGGCGCGCAGCCCGCGACCGGCTCGGAGCCGCTGCCCACCCTGCCCCCAATGGTGGTGCCGGCGAGCCCGCCCATCGTGCCCGATCGCACGGCCACCACCGAGGAGGCGCGACAGGAGATTCAGCGAACGGTGCCGGGCGGGGCGGAGGTGATCGGCGAAAGTCGGATCAAGGATTCCCTGGGGGAGAATCTTCGCGGCGTCCTCGACTTCGTGCCCGGCGTACTCGTGCGCCCCCGCTTCGGCCTCGCCGACGAGAGCCAGTTCTCCATCCGTGGCTCGGGCCTCCAGAACAACTTCCACAGCCGCGACGTGAACTTCCTCTTCAACGGCTTCATCTACGGTCAGGCCGACGGCTTCAGCGACTTCGAGGTCATCGAGCTGATGGACACCAAGCGTGTAGAGGTCTTCAAGGGCGCCAACGCGCTCCGCTACGGCGCCAACTCCATCGGAGGTGCCGTCAACTTCGTCACCAAGACGGGCGCGGACGCCGGGCCCATCGAGTACTGGGGCGAGGCGGGCTCCTTCGGCTTCTTCAAGCAGCACATCGCCACCGGCTGGGTGCGCGGCCCCTTCGATCTGTACGGTGGCTTCTCGGCCATGGGGCTTGAGGGCTATCGCGACCACGCCCAGCAGCAGCGCTACCGCCTCAACACGAGCGCGGGGTGGGACTTCGGCGGTGGCATGACCGCGCGCCTCGACCTCGGCTGGGTGAAGAGCCTAGAGAACCTGCCCGGCGCCCTCACCCGGGGGCAATTCGAGGCCAACCCGCAGCAGCGCAATCCTTCCACCGCCTTTGCCAACGAGCAGCGCAACTTCACCTACCCGAATGGCGCCTTTACCTTCCGCCTGCCCTTGGCCGCCGACCAGCAGCTGGTCTCGCTGACCCAGCTCAACTATTCGGACCTCTTCCACCCGCTCTCCTTCGCCATCATCGACCAGACCACCTACAACTGGAGCCAGGAGCTTCGATACATCAACACGGCGGCCCTCGCCGGCTTCCGCAACCTCTTCACAGCGGGCTTCCAGTACTTCGGGACCCAGCAGAACAACGCTCAGCAGCAGAACCTGGGGAATGCAGAAGCTGGCGCGCTCATGGTCAACACGATCAACCAGTCCTACAACTACGGGCTCTACGGGGAGAACGTCTTCAATGTCACCCCCGTCGTCTCCATCGTTACGGGCGGGCGGCTCCAGTACTCGTACCGCGCGGTCCGGGACCGCCTGCTCATCGACGGCAACAACTCGCAGAGCGTGGACTACTTCGGGGCCACGCCCAAGGTGGGCGTCATCTGGCAGGTGATGCCCACCGCTCAAATCTACGGGAACGCGAGCCGCGCCTATCAGCCACCCCTCCTCCTAGAGCTGACCGCGCCCGGCAATCTCTCCGGCAACATCAACGATCTCAACCCGACTACGGCGTGGCAGTTCGAGGTGGGCACCCGGGGCAACCTGGGCCCGCGCGTCTTCTGGGATTTCTCCGTGTACGACTACGAGTTCTGGGACGAGATCCAGAACGTCAACGTGCAGCCCTTCCCCGGCGCTCCCTTCACCATTCCCCTCTTCCAGAACATCCGCCGCTCGCGCCACGTGGGCATCGAACTGGGCCTCGACGTGCAGCTCGCGCGGGACCTCGCCCGCACCCTGGGCCTGGGCCAGGGCGGGGACCAGGTCCGCTCGCGCCTGGCCTACACCTATTCGAACTTTCGCTTCGTAAACGACCCCGTGTTCGACAACAACATCCTGCCCGGGGCTCCCGAGCACTTCATCCGCGCCGAGCTGCGCTACGAGCACGCGCTTGGCTTCTTCATTGCGCCCCAGTTCGAGAACGTGCCGAAGGCCTATCCGGTGAACAGCACTAACACCAACTCCACCTCGGCCTACGACATCTACGGCATCCAGCTCGGCTACACCTACAAGCCCTGGAATCTCACCGTGTCCTTCCAAGGCGCCAACCTCGCCAACAAGTCCTACATCTCCGCCGTGGTCACCGACGACGCGCTCGGCCAGTCTTTCTACCCCGGAGACGGCCGCGCCTTCTACGGAGGGGTGCAGTGGAGATACTGAGCAGCCTGTCGCGCTGGCGCGCCATCGGCGTCGGCGCGTCCTGCCTCCTCCACGCGGGCCTCATTGCGGGCGTGCTCGCCGCCGAGCACTGGGTCCGCGTCGAGCTCTTGAAGCCACCGGTGCTCCTTGCCGAGCTCGTGACGCCCATGTCCGACGCACCACCCGTTGAGCCTCTCGTCAAGAAACCCGTGCCGAAGCCGGCGCCGCGGCTCTCCTCCCATCTCCCGCTCCCCAGGCTGCCCTTCACGCAGCCGGCCCCGCTCCCGCCCGCGGTGGCTCCGCCGCCAGCGCCGCCGACGCCGACCGTGGCCGAGGCGCCGCCGGCACCGAGCACGCCGGGGGCGCCCAGCGAACCCGCCCCGTCGAGCGCGAGTGGAACCGGCGCGCCCGCCGCGTCCCCGGCGAGCGAGAGCGCGGGTCGGCCGGCCTCATCGGCCTCGACGTCGGTGGCCTCGGCGCCGAGCGGAGAGGCCGGGGCGGGCCCCGTTACCCGAAGCGCGCGCCCCCAGGGCGGCTACCAGGTACGCCCGAGCTATCCCTCGACCGCGCTCCGTCAGGGCATCCAGGGCACGACCTTGCTCAAGGTTCACGTGCTGATCGACGGCCGTGTCGGTGACGTCCTCGTCCAGCAGACGGCCGGTCATCCCGATCTCGACCAGGCGGCGATCGAGGCGGTGCGCCGCTGGCGCTTCGAGCCCGCGCGCCGCGGCAACGATCCAGTGGCCATGTGGGTGTTGCTGCCCGTCGAGTTCCAGATCAGATAGAGGAGACGCTCATGCGCCTCGTCACGCTCGCATCCTTTGTCGCCGTGACCGCGATGGTCGCGGCGGCCACGTCACTCTTGCCGCTCAGTCCCACGGCGGAGAGCGCGGCCGCCCCGGATGTCGTCCTCGGCCCGCGTCTCCAGTTCACGCACCCCGGCAAGGGCCACGAGATCCATCTCTCTGGAGTGTCGGTGGCCGCCGCGCCCGACGGCGGCGCCCTCGTCACCTGGGGCGCCGAGGAAAAGGCCGCGAATCAGATCTATGTGGCCCGCTTCGGCACGGGCGAAACGAAACCGGTGCGCGTGAACCCCGACGACCTATCCATGGAGGCGCTGCACCACCCGCCGCGGCTCGTCCTCGGTCCCGCAGGCGAGATCTACCTCTCCTGGTCCTCCGCCAAGCCCATTCCCGAGGGCGCGCTCTTCGCCTCGGACCTCCGCCTCTCGCGCTCAGTGGACGGCGGCAAGAGCTTCGTCGGCCACCTGCGCGTCAACGAGGATCGCCCGATCTCGCACTCCTTCGACGGTCTTGCCGTCGCCTCAGACGGCACCGTGCTCGTGTCCTGGCTGGACAGCCGCGCAGGCGGCCCCAACGCCGGGACCTATCTCGCCCGCGTGGTCGATGGCGGCACCCGCGTGGATGGGATCACGCGGGTCGGCGAGAATGCCTGCGTGTGCTGCCGGGTGGACGCGGCAGCGGGCCCCGCGGAGACGGTGACGATCATCTGGCGCAAGGTATTTCCTGGTGACATCCGCGACATGGTGTTGAGCACCTCGCGGGACGGCGGGCGCACCTTCGGGGCGAGCAGCCTCGTTGCCGCCGACGGCTGGCACATCACCGCCTGCCCGCATCGCGGCGGTTCCGTAGGCGTCGACGGCCGCGGCCGCATCTACGCCACGTGGTACACGGAGGGCACCCAGGCGCGGCCCGATCTCTACTTCGCGACCGCGGAGGACGGCCGCACCTTCGGGCCGAAGCGCCGTCTGCACACCTCCGCCGCCTCCATCCCCGACCACGCGCGCATGGCAGTGAGCCGGGACGGGCGCGCGGTAGTCGTCTGGGAAGACTCGACGGCGGTGCGCCGCCGCATCCTGTTCCGCTACACCGTCGACGGCGGGCGCACGCTGAGCGCCATCCAGCCGCTGTCCACCGCCATCAAGGCGTGGGAGCCCGACGTGGCGGTCGCGCCGGACGGCAGCTTCCTCGTGGCCTGGCACGAGGAGCAGTTCCCGAGCATCCGCACGGTGGTGCAGACCGTCCGGGTGGACGCGCCCGCGCGGTGAGCGCCCGCTACTGGATCACCGAGCGCGGAGTGGCCACGATACGCGTGACCTTGATCTGCTCGCGGTCGATCATGGTGGGGATGCGCGGCGACATCTCGTTCTTCCAGTAGTCGCTCTGGTAGACGGCGTCGTAGAGCCGCTTGCGCTCCGCCTCGCTCTCGAAGCGACGGATCCACACGTACACGCTGGCATCCTCCTCACCCACGAAGCTGCCGAGGATGACCATGCCCATCTTCACCTGGAAGGGGATGATCTCCTCCTCCATGCACTTGACCCACTTCTCCTG
>DATGCY010000173.1:0-3836 GCA_035311385.1 Candidatus Methylomirabilota bacterium | reverse complement strand
GCGCGCGGGGCGATCTTCTCGCGGGCGAGAGCATCCGCGCGGTCGATCAGGTCCTGTCGCATCCGGGCGGCGGGCTAGCCGGCCATGGTCGGCTTGGCCTTCGCGGGCGCCTTCCGCGACGTCTTCTTGCAGCGGCAGGTGCCGATCTCGTGCAGTTCCACGAGATTGCCGTGCGGGTCGTCCATGAAGACCTGCTCGAGCTGGGGACCGACCACGGACTGGATGCTCCAGTATTTGACGCCGAGACGATCCAGCTCGCGCTTGGCTTCCTGCACGTCGGGCACGGCGAGGGCCACGTGCAACGTCGTCGGGTCCTGCTTGGGACCCTTGGCGTAGCGCGAGGTGCCCTCGCAGCCCATGATGTGGATCTGGGTGTCGTTGCCGCAGTCCATCCAATAGCCCGGGATGCCGGGAATGTCCGGGCGGCCCTCGTCGGGGATGAGGCCGAGCACATCCCGGTAGAAGGCGAGAGACTTGTCCGTCTCCGCCGGGCTGACGCGGATGCCGTGATGATGGAGCTCGAGCACCTTGACGGCCATGATGTCCTCCTTGGCTACGGTTTTACCCCCGCGGACTGACCGCGGGGGAGGCGGTCGACCAGCGTGCCCCAGATGCCCTTAGGCAGGAAGAGCACGAAGGCCATGAAGATGAGGCCAATGACAAGCGGCCAGCGTTCGGTGAAGACGGCAAGCCGGTCGCCCAGGACGAGATAGGTGCCGGCGCCCACGAACGGACCGAAAAACGTGCCGGCGCCGCCGAGCAGCGTCATCATGACCACCTGTCCCGAGGTGACCCAGTAAAGCGACTCCACCGGCACCACAGCGAGGCGGAGGGCGTCGAGCCCGCCGGCCAGGCCCGCGAAGAAAGCGGAAAAGACGAAGGACAGGTGCTTCACGCGGTTGACGTCGTAGCCGCAGGCAGAGGCGCGGTCACCGTTCTCGCGGATGGCCTGGAGCACGGCGCCGAAGGGCGAATCGAGGATGCGCTTGAGGACGGCCACGGCCAGCCACACGATGACGAACGAGAAGTAGTAGAAGGCGAGCGAGCCCTCGAGGTCGATCTTCCACCCGAAGAGCTGGATGGGCAGGAGCGGGATGCCACGCAGGCCGTCGTCGCCTCCCGTTACGTCGGCCAGGTGGAAGGCGATGAAGTAGAGGAGCTGGGCGAAGGCCAGGGTGAGCATGGCGAAGTAGATGCCGCGCCGCCGCAGGCAGAAGAAGCCGATGGCCGCGCCGCCGAGCACGGCGAGAGCGGGCCCGGCGGCAAGCCCGAGCCAGATCGAGCCGACCTTGAGCTTGGCGAGGGCGAGGCCGGTACCGTAGGCGCCGAGGCCGTAGTAGGCGGCGTGACCGAAGGAAAGCAGGCCCGTGTAGCCGTAGAGCAGGTTGAAGCCGAGGGCGAAGAGACCGAAGATCAGCACCTGCGAGGCGAGAGCCTGGTAGGGCATGAGGAAAGGAAACACGGCGAAGAAGATCCCGAAGGCGATGACCTGGTGGCGGCTCACAAGGGCGGAGAGGGCGGCCATGGTCACTCCGCGAGGCCGGCTTCGCCGAAGATGCCGCTGGGCCGGACGAGGAGGACGAGGGCCATCACCACGAACACCATGATCTCGGCGAGTTTGGGGGCGAGGAACGTGGTGATGCCGACCACCTGCCCCATGAGGATCCCCGCCACCACTGCCCCGAGCAAGCTGCCCATGCCGCCGACCACGATGACCACGAACGACTCGATCACCATGGTCACGCCCATCTCGGCGTAGGCCCCACGCATGGGGCCGGCCAGGGCGCCCGCCAGTCCCGCCAGCGCGCAGCCGATGCCGAACACGAGCAGCCAGATGCGGTTCAGGTCGATTCCGAGGGCGCGGACCATGAGGGGATCGCGCGTGCCGGCGCGGATGATGAGACCCACGTTGGTGCGCGTGAGGAAGGCCCAGAGCGCGATGAGCACCGCGAGGGTCACGGCGATGACGAAGAGGCGATAGGCAGGAAAGACCATGAAGCCCAGGTTGACCACCCCGCCCAGCTCTTTCGGCGGGTCGAGGGTGAGCCCGATCTTCCCCCAGATGAGCTTGGCCGTCTCCACGAGCACGAGGGAGAGCCCGAACGTCAGCAGGAGGGGATCGTCCGGGCTCCGTCCGTAGAGCCGTCGGATGAGGAAGCGCTCCATGAGGAGCCCGAACGCCCCGATGATGAGCGGCGCGACGACGAGCGCCACCCAAAAGCTCTTGGTGAAGGTGAGGAGGAACACCGTGCAGTAGGCGCCCAGCATGTAGAGGGCGCCGTGGGAAAAGTTCACCACGGTCATGAGCCCGAAGATCAAAGACAGGCCGACGGCCAGGAGCACGAAGAGCATGCCCAGGACCAGCCCGGTGAAGATCTGGGGCAGGATCGCGGCGAGGGAGATGTCCATGCGCGCTTAGGCGAACCCCTTCTCCGCGCAGGTGCGGTCGTACTTCTCGTCGGCGGCAACCTTGGCGACGATGTCCAGGAGGCCCCAGTCACCCTTGGTCTTGCCCGGCCCGCGCCCCTTCACGATCCACATGTCCTGCATGGACTTGTTGTCGCAGGTCCGCCACCATTCCTTGCCCTTGTAGTGGTCGTAGACGGGGCTCTTCCGGAGCGCGTTGGCTACCGCCTCGGAGTCGGTCGACTTGGCCAGCTCCACCCCGCGGGCCACCTCGAGCACTCCCGAGTAGGCGTAGGCGCCGTAGTCGCCGGGCGGAATGTTGAACTTCTTCATCGAGGCTTCCACGAACTTCTTTGCCGATGGAATGGTGTCCTGCAGCTCCCAGTACCAGTTGGTGGCACCATGGATGTCCGCGTAGAGCTCCGGCCCGCCTTCCTTCAGATAGGAGATCCAGAGCAGCGGCTGGGCGAGCTTCATGGTCTTGTCCATCCCGAAGCTTCGCGCCTGCTTGAGGAAGGCGATGTTGTCGGCGCCCGGAGTGACCGACATCAGCACCTCCGGCTTGGCCGCCTGGATCTTCGGCAGATGAGCGGAGAACTCCGCGCTGCCCAGCGGGTAGGGGGTCGAGCCCAGGACCGTACCTCCGAGCTTGGTGAGCGTGTCCTGGAGCACGGCGTTGTTCTGTTTCCCCCAGGCGTAGTCAGCATAGATGATCCACCACTTCTTGCCAAGGTTCTGCGCGGTCCAGGTGCCCATCACCCGCGAGGTGATGGTCGGGTTCAGCGCCTCGTGGAAAGTGATGGGGCTGGTGTCGGGCTTGGCGCTGATCTCGTCGGACTGGCTGGTCGAGATGAACAGGATCTTGGACTTCTTGGTCTGCTCGTTGATGGCCATCTGCACGTGAGCGGCCAGACCGCCCACGATGAACTGGCACTTCTGATTCTCGATGAGCTCCTTGGTGCGCTGGGCGCCCACCGCCGGCTTGAGCTCGTCATCACGGAAGAGCACCTCGACCTTGCGCCCCATCACCCCGCCCTTGGCGTTGAGCTCGTCCTGGGCGAGTTGGGCGCCCCGCTGCATGTCGGCGGCGAGGGCCGCGAAGGGGCCGGTGAGGGGCAGCGGGCAGCCAATGCGGATCGGCTCGCCTTGCGCGCGGAGCACGGCGGGGAACATTCCCTGGGTCGCCATGGCGCCCGCGGTGGCGCCGGTTGCCGCGAGGAACGTGCGACGTGTCATTGACGTCATCGTCATCCTCCTTTGAGGGTGGCTACTGGAAATCGAGGGTCCGGGCCTCGAGGCCGCACAGAATCTTGCCGACCGTCTCGAGGCAGCGATCGTTGGAGGGCGGCATCACCGGGCCTGCCATGGCGTCACGGTGCCAGCGCTCCAGGGGCAGATCCTTGAGGATCCCGCGACCGCCGGCGAGCCGG
>DATGCY010000172.1:0-2560 GCA_035311385.1 Candidatus Methylomirabilota bacterium | reverse complement strand
TATCGCGCGCTGCTCCACGAGCAGCTTCAGCTCCTCCGGGCGGGGAAGGACTCCGAGACGGTGCGCGCGGCGATCGGCCGGTGGGACGTGATCCTTCGCGAGATCGCGAAGCTCTCCGAATCGCTCTGATCCAGCTCTGAGACATCGAGTCGGGCGATGTGGATCTTACCGGGTGGTTCTTACCGGAGCCCGACTTGCGGCCGACCGGCTCCCTCGAC
Source organism: Candidatus Methylomirabilota bacterium (assembly GCA_035311385.1). GTDB lineage: Bacteria > Methylomirabilota > Methylomirabilia > Rokubacteriales > CSP1-6 > AR37. The sequence goes on along the minus strand of DATGCY010000172.1, from coordinate 2,342 downwards.
GCTTCACGCTTTTGCCGCCGATTGCCTCGCGGGAGACGCAAGAATTGCCTGGCATGCTCCTCGCAAACTCTCGCCTCTATCGACACCTCGTGACTCAAGAAGGAGAGAGTTTCATGGACAAGTCTTTTCTCACTGACGTCGAGGAACTCCGACGTCGAGCCCGCAGTCACATCGAGAAGGGAGCGGTGACCGAAGGCTATCGCGCCGACCGGGCCACCGTGCTCCGGCTGCTCAACGAGGCTCTCGCCACCGAAATCGTATGCGTGCTCCGCTACAAGCGCCACTACTACACCGCGGCGGGGATTCACGCTCAGGCGGTGGCCGAGGAGTTCCTCGAGCACGCGGGCGAGGAGCAGCAGCACGCGGATCAAATCGCGGAACGGATCAACCAACTCGGCGGAGAGCCCGACTTCAATCCAGAGGGCCTGCTCGGTCGGAGCCACTCCGAGTACGTGGAAGGCGACAACCTCATCGACATGATCAAGGAGGATCTGGTGGCGGAACGGGTGGCCATCGATTCCTATGCCGAGATGATCCGCTTCATCGGCGACGACGATCCCACCACGCGCCGCATGCTCGAAGGCGTCCTCGCCACTGAAGAAGAACATGCCGACGACCTGCGGATCCTCATCGAGGCGCTGGGCAAGGACGAGCGAGCGGCCAGCATCCAGGACAGGAGACCCCAATAATGCTTCGAAGCATGAAGGACATGCTCGACTACACCATCCTCGCCACCGACGGTGAGATCGGCCAGGTGAGCGACATCCTGCTCGGCGACTCGGATCTCAAGGCCCGCTACGTGGTCGTGGACACCGGCGGCTGGCTGTCTGGCCGCAAGGTGCTGCTCTCCACGGCGTGGCTGAGCGCGGTTGCCCCGCGAAAGCAGGCCCTCGTGGTCAACCTGACCAAGAAGCGAATCGAGGAAGCTCCGCCGTACGATCCGGACGTCGAGATCCCCCGCGAGTACGAGACGCAGCTCCACGACCACTACGGCTACCCGTACACCTGGTGAGCGGGGATTCGGACATGGCCCTCTGGGCAATCAGGTACGCGGACGAACACGAGACATGGTGGATCGATCTCGTGGTCCAGGACAAGCCGCCCGCCGTCGCGCGCGGCAAGGCGGGTGACCGAGTGGTGACCGAGGGCTTCACGGAGGTGAGCGGCCCCGTGCTGGCGCGGCGGGTGAGCATACCGGCCGACGCGCTCGAAGACTGGCCGATCGACACGCCCGTGATCCTGACGCGGGCGGAGCTGGCGCCGGACTCCTCCCTCTCGACGGCGTCGTGAGCCGCCTGCTCCGGATCGCCCAGGTCGCGCCGCTCTACGAGCGGGTGCCTCCGGCGCTCTACGGGGGTACGGAGCGTGTCGTGAGCTATCTCACCGAGGAGTTGGTAGCCCGCGGGCACCACGTCACCCTCTTCGCGAGCGGCGACTCGCGGACAAAGGCAAAGCTCGTGGCGCCCACCGCCCGCGCCCTACGGCTCGACGGTCAGCCGCGGGATGACCTCGCGTTCCATATCCTCGAGCTGGCCCGGGTGTTCGAGCACCCGCGTGACTTCGACATCATCCACTGCCACGTGGGCCATCTCGCCTTTCCCTTCGCTCGGCTCGCCGGCGCGTCGACGATCCACACGCTCCACGGGCGACTCGATCTGCCCGATACCTTTCCCGTCTTCAAGCATTTCCGGGATCAGCCCGTCGTGTCCATCAGCCATGCTCAGCGCCAACCCTTCAAAGGGCTCGGCGTGAACTGGGTGGGCACGGTCTATCATGGCCTCCCCCTCGACCAGTTCCCGTACTCGCGGCGCGGAGGCGACTATCTCGCTTTTCTCGGGCGCATCTCTCCCGAGAAGCGTCCCGATCTGGCCATCGCGCTCGCCAAGCGCCTCGGCGTCCCGCTCAAGATAGCGGCCAAGGTCGACCCCGTGGATCGCGTGTATTTCCAGCGAGAAATCGAGCCACTCCTCGGTCATCCGCTCGTCGACTACATCGGGGAGATCAACGACCACGACAAGCCGGGGTTCCTGGGCGCAGCCCGCGCCCTCGTCTTCCCCATCGACTGGCCAGAGCCCTTCGGTCTCGTGCTCATCGAGGCTCTAGCCTGCGGCACCCCCGTCATCGCGCGCCGCCGCGGCTCCGTGCCCGAGCTAGTCCTCCACGGCCGCACGGGTTTCATTGTCGATACGCTGGAAGACATGGAGCAGGCGGTGAGGTCGCTCGATCGCATCGAGCGCGCCGAGTGTCGGCGTGACGTGGAGACCCGCTTCTGCGTGGAGCGCATGGTCGACGGCTATGAGGCGATCTATCGGAGCCTCGCCAGCCAGGCCCGCTCCGCATGA
>DATGCY010000171.1:0-6025 GCA_035311385.1 Candidatus Methylomirabilota bacterium | reverse complement strand
CGTGCACATGGCCAAGGCCGTGGCCAGCGAGGCCTACGTGGAGGCATGCAATGCCGCCCACGAGGTGCACGCGGGCATCGGGAGCGCCAACGAGTATGGCCTGGTCGCCCATACGCAGATGTCGCGCACGCTGTTCCACTACCTCGGCGATCCGCGCTGGCACAAGCGCCGGATGGCCGACGCCCTCGAGTGGTGAGCGCCTCGCGATCGCCGCAGCCGTTCGACGGCGTGACCGTGATCGAGCTGGGCCAGTTCGTCGCGGTGCCCTACGCTGGCCAGATGCTCGCGGACGGCGGGGCGCACGTGATCAAGATCGAGCCGCGCGAGGGCGAGCCGAGCCGCCATCTGGCGCCCCTGGTGCCAGGGGAGAGCCGGCACTTCCTCATGCGCAACCGCGGCAAGCACTCGCTGCCCCTCGAGCTCAAGCACCCGGACGCGCGGATGATCCTGGACGCGCTCCTCGCCCGCGCCGACGTGATCCTGACCAATCTCCGTCCCGGGCTGGCCGCTGAGCTCGGCCTGGACTACGAGCAGCTCGCGCCGCGCTTTCCGCGCCTCGTCGTGGGCAACGTCAGCGCGTTCGGCACGCGCGGCCCCGACGCGGCCCTGGCCGGCATGGACATGGTCGTCCAGGCGCGGAGCGGATTGATGGTCACCAACGGCCGCGTGAAGGACGAGCTGCCGACCACGGGCGAGTCGCCGGTGGCCGACTACATGGCCGCCGGCCTGCTGGCCTTCGGCGTCGCCTCTGCGCTCTATCAGCGCGAGCGGACGGGAACGGGAACCCGCGTGGACGCCTCGCTCCTCATGGCCGCGCTCGTGCTTCAGAACAATCTCATGATCCGTGTCGAGAAAGCCGACGGCCCCGCCCACGCGCGCTTCGCGGAGTGGCTGGAGTCCGCTCGACGCGACGGCGTTCCCTTCGCTGAGCAGGCCGAGCGGATGCCGCGCAGCCGCCCCGTGGGGATGACCGCCGTCTACTATCGGACCTACGCGACGCAGGACGCGGCCCTGGCCATCGCGTGCGGCAGCCCCGCCCTCCGCCGGCGGTTCATCACGGCGATCGGTCTGGACGACCCCGCGCTCGAAGGCGCGATCACCGATGACGCCGCCCTCGATGAGCACTACACGCGGCTCAAGTTCGCCGCCGAGGCCGTGGTGGCCGGGCGCACCACGGCGGAATGGCAGCGGATTCTCGAAGGGACCGGCGTGCCCGCGAGCGGGGTGATGCTGCCCATCGAGGCTCTCGACGCAGAGCAGCCGGCCGCGAACGGTATGTTCCACCGCTACGATCACGCCCAGCTCGGTCCCATCACTGTGCTCGGCGCCCCTCTCGCCTTGGGTGACGGCGGCTTCGCGGCGGGGCCACCGACGCCACCGTTCGGCAGTGAGGTCCGCGACATTCTCAGCGGGGCGGGCTTTGCGGGGGCCGAGCTCGAGCGTCTGCTTGCGGGAGGCGCGGTCAGCCCGCGTGTGCCGTGACGCGGGCCGCGAATCCTACGATTTCGCGGCGACGACGGTTACGTGCATGGTCCGACGGATCGTGAACCCGAGCCGCTCGTAGAGGGCGATGGCGGGGAAATTCTCGCTGAAGACGTGAAGGAAGGGCTGCTCTCCCCGATCCAGGACCGCCTGCGCGACGAGCGAGACCAGATCGTGGGCGTAGCCGTGACCGCGGTGGTCGGGATGGGTGCACACCGCGCTGATCTCCGTGAAGCCGTCGATCTTCATGCGCTCGCCCGTCATGGCGACGAGTTGTCCCGACGCGCGGATGCCGAGGTAGTTTCCCAGCCGATTGGTGCGCGCGGCGAACGGCCCCGGCTGCGATCGCTCCACGAGGGCGAGCATCTCCGGCACGGCGGAGTCGTCGAGGCGCTCGACGTCGCGGGACTGCAGGGGAGAGGCGACTCGCGACGCGATCATCTGGTGTCCCGTCCCGGTCAGGAGCACCTTGAGCCCCTCCACCGGCGGCATGGGCTCCACGCTGAAGATTGCCAGGCGATGGCCCTCCAATGCCAGAGGAAGCAGCGAGGCCAGGCTGGCGGGAGAGACGTCGCGCAGTCCTGCGAAGGGTGCCACGTCGACCAGATAGCGACGCGCGCGGTCGTCACCCTCCGAGAACTCGCGTTGCCGACCGGTGAGAGCGCTCCAGACGACATTGTCGAGGGGATGCGATCCCGCCGTGGGATCCGACGTCGAGGCGAGCGTGGCTCGAGAACGCGTCATGCTCGCCGGGCCAAGGTGACGGCCCGGAGCGCGGCGAGCGTGTCCTCGGGCTCGGGGCGCGTCGTGTAGTCCGGGTCGCTCTCCGCGTATCGGGTCACGCCCTGCTGGTCGATGACAAAGCGGGCGGGGATGGGCAGTGTCCACGAAGCATCGCCGTTGAACTTCTCGAGGTCCAGGGGGAAGGTGAGATAGAGCTGGTGGAGGTCGTCCGGGAGCGCGAAGCGCAGCCCGAAGCGGTCAGCCACCTCATTACCGCGGTCGGTGAGGATCTCGAACGCGAGGTGCCGGGTGCGGATCAGCTCTCGATTGTGCTCGGGCAGCTGCGGCGAGATGGCCACGAGACTCGCTCCGAGCGCTGCCAGATCCGGCTGGATCGCCTGCAGAGCCACCAGCTCCGCATTGCAGTAGGGTCACCAGCGACCGCGATAGAACGTCACCACGAGGTGGCCGCGCTCGCGAAGCACCCGCGAATCCACCGGCTTCTCGTTCGCGTTAGGAAGCTGAAAATCTGGAGCCCGATCTCCGACGCGGAGGATTCGGTCGGTCGCCCCGGATTTCCGTAGATCCTCCACGGCGCGATGCATGATGGCCAGGGCCTCGGGCGACCGGTTCGACTCGAGCCGCGTCCGCAAGGTCTTGAGCTCCGCCTTCAGCGACATGGGCGTCTCCCTTTCCGGCGCGTGCTGAGCGCCACCCATAGAGACGCGGCGGCCGGAGCCAAAGATTCACTCCGTGGCCTATGCCGCGCCGCTCGCCGGCCGGCTAGTGGCTCTCGAGCCCCATCCACTCCTCGACGGCGTCCGCGAGCCGGTCGGCCCGCTCGTCGAGGTCGGCCTCGGTAAGGTTGGCGATGGGATGCGGCGTGTCGAGGAAGGGATAGCCCGGCTTCCCCCAGCTCTCTGCCATGGCTCGGCCAGTGTTACGAAACGGAGTGGTGACGATGGCGATGCCGGGCACTCCCTGCTCCTCCATCAGGATCGTGTCGAGCACACTGCTCGAGCTGCACGACCCTCAGTCGCCGATGCCGGAGATCGCGAGGTCGGCCTGGGCCCGCAGGGCCTTGATGCCGGCCTCGTCGATCTCGTGGCTCGGCGAGCGCTTGCGGTTCGTCACGGTGACCTGCATGCCGTGACGCGAGGCCAGGCGCTCCGCCAGCTTCCGGAGCAGGGTGTCCGAATTGAACTTGGTGTTGTCTACCAGTCCGAGGCGCAGCCCTCGGAGGGTGGCGGGACGCGGGGCGAGCACGACCGCGCGCTCCACGGGTTTCGAGGTGGGGTCGAAGAGCTTCATGCTGTCCTCCCAGGGTCGTCGATGCGGGTCGTGATACTGCGGGTCCACTTGTTGCCCCATCCGGGCAAACAGGCCGACCACGAGCCGGCCCGCCCGCCCGCGCAGGCGATCAGGATGTCTTCCGGTCGCTCGAAGATGTGCCGCCACATGTTCTCGTCCTGCTCGGTGGCCGCGCCCGGGATGCGGGCCGTCCGCTTGAAATCGGCGAGCCGGCGCCGCGTGTGCTCGATGAGAAAGCGCTGCACGTCGAGCCGGCTCCAGCCGGCCGCTCTGAGGATGTCCGCGTGCTCGCCGGCGAAGACGATCAGCGTCTGATTGAATCCCTTGAGATTGGGAGAGCCCATGTTGCCGAGGGCGTCGGCGAAGCAGAGCAGGAGAGGCTCCGGCGTGGCCGCGAGCTGATTGTAGACCTGGTAGAGGCTGTTGGAGGCGATGAGGGTGACCGCGCTGTCCTCTCGCGAGAGCCCGCGAGAGACGTGCAGCGGCTCCCACGGATGATCTTCCTCGTTCTCCGCAAAGCAGAAGGAGTACTTGCCGGGGTTGCCGAGGGTGGCGCGGTCGAGGAAGCCGGGTCGCGTATTCATGGTGTTCATCATGATGAGACGCACCGCGCGGCCGATGGTGGCGTTGGGGCGGTGGCCCTGACCGAAAGCGTTGTTCCCGCTGTTGACGCCGAGCCGCCTGGCCATCGGGCCATTGACCACCAGCACCATGGCCGAGCCGCCCGTGCTGCTCGCCGGCCCGTGATAGGCGAACTCGGGCGCGCAGAGGCTCCGCACTGCGGCCACCACCACGGGCATGTACTCGGGACGGCAGCCGGCCATGACCGCGTTGATGGCCGCTTTCTCGGCGATGACCTCCGTGTTGCGCCCCGCGATCTCCCCGAGGATCTCGTCGCCTTGCAGTCCCGCGGCGGCCAGCATGGCCGCGATCGAGGCGTCGGAGGGCGGCACCACGGGAAGCCCGTCGGTCCAGCCCGCGTCGTAGTAGGCTTCGATCAGCGCCGCCGGATCTGTCGCCTCGTCAGTCTCGCTCATCGTGCTCCTCGATGCAGAGGTGTGTGCGCCCTGCTCTAGGCCAGGCCGATCTGGGCCAGGATCTCCTTGCGATGCTGGTCGAGGGAGGGCGCCGTCGCTCGGGGCGATCCGGGTGGCGGCGCCATGAGACCGGGCGCTCGCGGAATCGGCACTCGACCCACGCCCGGTTGATCTATCCAGGTCACGATGCCCGTGCCTCCACGTGGGGATCGCGGAGGAACTCGAGATAGTCGTTGACCCGTGAGTGCATGAGCCCGGCGGCGCGGAGCCGCCAGCCCAGCTCGGCCGTGGTGTAGCGCTCGAATCTCGCGGACAGCTGCGTCATTAGCTCGGCGAGGTGCTGATAGCGCAGATCGCTGGTGGCGAAGCGCGGATCGTCGCGCACCTCGGGCAACTCGAGCGCGTCGCACAGGTGGCGGAAATCGGCCTCGTGCATGGTCACCACGAACATGAAGCCGTCAGCGGCGGCGAAGCTACCTCCGGGGACGATTCCCGGCCGCATCCGGCCGCCCTCGAGGTGGTGGGCCATCATGTGGACGACCTGCAGCGCCGCCGCGGATTGCAGGAGGCTGGCGTCGAGATAACAGCCGTGCGGCTCATCGCGGCGGGCATAGATCGCCGCCGAGAGCGCCTGGAACGTGTAGAGCGCGGTCGACATGTCGACCACGATCGGGATCACGCGATGGGGAACGCCGTCGGGCCCGCGGTTGGTGGCGATGAGTCCCGTGAAGGCCTGGAGGATCGGATCCATGGCCGGCCGCTGACTCTCCGGACCCGTCTGGCCGAAACCAGAGATCGAGGCGTAGACGATGCCGGGGTTGATGCCCGCTACGTCCTCGTAGGCGATGCCGAGGCGGGCGGCCACGCCGGGGCGAAAGCCCTCGAGGAAGACGTCGGCCCCTGCGGCGAGTCGGCGCACGATCTCGCGGCCCTCGTCGGTCTTGAGATCGACGGCGATGGACCGCTTGCCGAGGTTCCCGGCGATCGAGAACACCGTCTGATCGCCGTACCGCACACCGAGGATGCGCGCCCAATCTCCGTCGGGCGGCTCGACCTTGATGACGTCCGCGCCGTACTGCGCCAGGAGCATCGCCGCGTAGGGTCCGGCGATCCCCTGGCTCAGATCGATGACGCGCAGCCCTTCGTAGGGCGCCTGGTAGCTCATGAGCGAGGCTTCCGACTATCGGCGCAACTCGGAGAATAGTCAACCGCGGCGCCACCGCCCGTCGGCCCGTCTCGATGGGCCAGCCCGCCTCGATTTCGTGCCGAGGATTCGCTCATAAGCGTGCGCGGTTCTTGACAGTCTAAAGCGGGGATCATACACTTCCGCTTGGGCTTGGGAGATCGTCTAATGGTAGGACGCGGGGCTCTGGACCCCGTAGTGGAGGTTCAAGTCCTCCTCTCCCAGCCAATCGCTTTCGTCTCACCGACGTGGCCCCATCGTCTAGAGGCCTAGGACACGGCCCTCTCAA